>CAYUYI010000176.1:0-5071 GCA_964448995.1 uncultured Propionivibrio sp.
GTTGCGGTTCAAGATCCTCGGCCTGCATGGCTTCAGCCGTCTCAGCGCAACGCGCCAACTCGTCGACAATACGGTCGATCTGTTTGACAGCCAACTCACGGTTGTTACGGATTTCACCGAGTTTGGTTCGACATTCGCGCTGCGAGAATTGGGCCTCGCGCAATTCTCGCTCAGCCGCATTGACCCGTTCGCGTTCGTCGCGAACCGCCCGTTCGGCCTGCTCAAACCGCGCCATCACGGCATTCATGCGCTGCTGCAATTCACGGATGCTTTCGCGCTCTGTCTCGATCGCCTCATCTGTGATGAACAGGCGCTCATTCTCCGCTTCTTCTTCAGCAGTCATGTCAGCCAAGGCTGCGTCGATCTGCCCTTGTCGTTCGCGGAAACGATCCAGCGCCTGGGACAGTTTGAGCGTTTCCACTTGAATGGCGTGAGCCTGTTCCTGCCAGGCATCGAGTTCGCGCCGCGCTTCCTGCAGCGCGTTCTGCGCGTCGCTCATCACCGTTTCGATTTCCGCCAGCCGCGCCTGTTCCTGCTCGACGCGTTCTTCGCGATCCTCGATGAGACGGCCAAGCGCCTCGATTTCGCGCTGACGTTCGAGCAAGCCGTGTTCGGCGGCGTCTGGCGCGAACAGCGTAACGCTTTGCCGGGTAATGACATCACCACCAGGCGTGACACAGCAAGCGCTTCCCGTCAGTGTCTCGCGACGGTCAAGTGCCGCCTGTAAATTCGGGACGGCATGAACATCACCGAGCCAGTCGGAAAGCACCGCCCGCAGTTTCGTATCGTCGCAACGAATCTTGGATAGCAGGCTGTCGTGACGATGCCGTGGCTCCCCGCCTTCGACCGGCAGGATCAAGGTCTGTTTGCTTCCCGGCCGATCCTTGTTCCATGCCGGGTCGGCATCATCGGCGACAACGGCATTGAGCCGCTCGCGCAATACCGCTTCGACGGCATCTTCCCAGCCGGATTCAACGTGCAACGCTTTCCACAGCGGTTCGTGTCGCTCCAGATGATAGCGGCGCAGCCATTCGCCCAGTTTCCCGTCACCCTGTACGCGTTTCTGCAACTGTTCGAGCGCGGCGCGGCGCGCCTGTGCCTCGGCGCGCTCTTTCTGAGCATGCTGCACGTCCGCCAGCACCTCACGGCGCTGTTGTTCAAAGCCGGGCAATTCGCGTTGGCGCGTCATCAGGTCATCCTGCGCCGTGGCGATCTTCTCGCGCAGTTCGGCCAACAAGCCCTGCTTGAACTCGAATTCGGTGTGATCAGGCACCGGCAACGCGTCACGTTCTTGATTCAGGCGATCGCGTCTGCCGGCCAGAATCTGCAGTGAACGCTGCGCATGGCCGCGATTGGTGAGTTCCACCTGCAAGCGCTGCTCGGCCTGCGCCATGGTCGTCCGCTGCTGATTGACCGCTTCCTGAGCCTCGGCATAGGCGTCCTCGACCAACGGCAGGCGTTCCTGCTGCGCGGCCAGACGCATCTCTCCCTGCTCGGCCCGCTCGTCAGCCAGCGTCGACAGCTCTTCCCAGCGCATCTGCTCGCCGTCGTACTTCTCGACGTCGGCCTCCCACTGGAGCTTGTCGGCCTCAAGTTGAGCCAGGCGCGACTCGTATTCGTTCTGCGATTCGCGGCGGTGGCGGATTTCCGCTTCAAGACGCGCCACTTCCGCGCTGGCCTTATAGTTTTCCGACTGTGCCGTCTGCACGCCATCGGTCGCGATGAAATGCTGCTCACGCGCTTCTTCAAGCCGGGCTTCCGTTTCGCGCAAGGCGGCATTCTGCGCCTCGAGTTCGTTGACCACCCGTTCGACTTCACGCGCCACGCGCTCGCGCTCGGCTTCAGCCTCGTTGCGACGAAGCAGCCACAACAACTGCTGTTTGTGCGTCAGTTCGTCGTGATATTCGCGATACTGGCGGGCGACGGCCGCCTGTTCCTCGAGCTTTTCCATCTGCGCACCGAGTTCGGTACGGATGTCCTCGACGCGCGTCAGGTTTTCACGGGTATCGGAGATGCGATTCTCAGTTTCCTTGCGCCGTTCCTTGTACTTGGTGACGCCGGCCGCTTCTTCGAGGAAAACGCGCAACTCGTCCGGGCGCGCTTCGATGATTCGGGAAATCGTACCCTGCCCGATGATGGCGTAGGCCCGCGGCCCCAGGCCCGTCCCGAGGAACAGGTCGGTGATGTCCTTGCGGCGGACGTGTAGATTATTGATGTAATACTCGGACTGGCCACTGCGCGTGAGCAAGCGTTTGACCGACAGTTCGGCGTACTGCGACCATTGGCCGGCAATGCGCCCGAGCGAGTTGTCGAACACCAGTTCGACGGATGCTCGCGATACGGGCTTGCGTCCGCTCGATCCGTTGAAGATCACGTCCTGCATCGACTCGCCGCGGAGTTCCGAAGCTTTCGATTCACCCAGCACCCAGCGGACGGCGTCCATCACGTTGGACTTGCCGCAGCCGTTCGGGCCGACGACGCCGACCAGTTGCCCCGGCAGGGCAATCGTGGTGGGATCGACGAAAGATTTGAAACCGGCGAGTTTGAGTTTTGTCAGGCGCATGAAAACGGAACGCAGCCTTTGAGGCTGCGTGGATCAAAATTCTGTTCGCGATTCTGTGTGCGTACGGCAGAACACCGGTTCTCATCGCACCGGCATCGTTGGCCGTCTATAATAGCATTTTGCCAGCCCGATTCGTTTTCACTGTACATCGTCATGACCACACAACCCAGCAAAACCCTCGAAACTTTCCCCAATCCGGCACCGCATCGCGATTTTCACATCCACATGGAAATCCCGGAATTTACCTGCTTGTGTCCGAAAACCGGCCAACCCGACTTCGCCACCCTGATTCTGGACTACATTCCCGAGAAAACCTGCGTCGAACTCAAGAGCCTCAAGCTCTACGTGTGGTCGTTCCGCGACGAAGGCTGCTTCCACGAAGCCGTGACCAACCGCATTCTTGATGATCTGGTCAAGGCGCTCAAGCCTCGTTTCATGCGCCTGACGGCGAAGTTCTTCGTGCGTGGCGGCATTTTCACCAATGTCGTTGCCGAGCACCGCAAGAAAGGCTGGAAACCCGAACCCAAAATCGAACTGGCCGAATTCGACACGCAAACCAATACGCGAGGCTGAAACCATGACCGCCGAAACCGCACCGAACCTCCTTTCCGACGAAAAACTCGACCGTCTGGAGGAACTGCTGGCCGATCCATCGCTGGAAAACGCCATGCGCCTTGACGAGGCGCAAGGTTACCTGTGTGCCGCGCTGGCCGGACCACAACCCATGCCGCCGGAACAGTGGCTGGCAGACATCCTGGGTAACGAAACTGCGCTGGAAATACCGGTCGGTCTCGAAGCCGCGGGCCTTCTGCGCCAGTTTGCCGATGCCCTCGAAGCCGAATTGGCCGAAGGCACGCCGCCAGTATTGCTGCTCTATCCGTGTGATGAAACAGAAGACAGTCCGAGCGACTATGTTCCCTGGTGCCAAGCCTATCTGGCCGGAGTCGATGCCGCTGAGGAAGACTGGTTCGAGTTCCTCGGCGAAGATGACGCGGAAGACGACGAGGAGGTACGCGAAGAAGTCGCCTACGTCGACGAATGTCTGTTTCCGTTGATGGTGCTGACCGGAGAAGCCGGCGCGGCAGCGCGCGAACACGGCGAGGAATGGCCCGAGGGCGAGGAACTCGAGCAGGTTCTCCGCGACTGTGAAGAAGATCTGCCTCAGGCCGTCGCCGACCTTTATTGTTTCTGGCGCGCCAAGCGTGGCGTCGGCACGATCCGGCGGGAAATGCCGAAGGTTGGCCGCAACGACCCCTGCCCTTGCGGTAGCGGCAAGAAATACAAGCAGTGCTGTGGCGCCGAAGGTGAGCACAGCTGATTGCTCGCGAGTCGCATCGCAAGACGCCGCCTCCGGGCGGCGTCGGCATTTGGCGGGTACGAATCAGGGGGGCGGCGTGAAAAACCGGGTCGTGTTTCGGCCGGATTCTTTTGCCTGATACATCGCCATATCGGCACGTTTGAGAATTTCCGCAGCCTCCAGCTCATGGTTGACGAACATCGCCACCCCGATACTTGCCGTACACTGATGTTCGACCGGCAACGGATCGTGTCCTTCACGCGGCACGCTCAACACATAGGGACGCGCCAGCGCCACGCGGATTTTTTCGGCAACCGCCAGAACCCGAGCCGCGGATTCCTCCGGATTGTCACGTTCCAACTCGCCGACCATCACAACGAACTCGTCACCTCCGAAACGCGCCACGGTATCTGCCTCGCGCACACAAGCGCGCAAGCGATCGGCCACCTCGATCAGCAGCAGATCGCCCGCCTCATGACCATGCGTATCGTTCAACGGCTTGAAGTTATCGAGATCGAGGAACATCAATGCACCGTAGCGCCCGCTGCGCTTGCTCGCGGCCATCGCCTGACTGAGACGATCGTTCAGCAGCCGCCGGTTCGGCAACCCGGTCAGGGCATCGTAAAAGGCCAGATGCCGGACATGCTCCTCCATCCGTTTCCACTCGGTGATGTCGGCGTGGACGCCAATGATCCGATTCGCCCGACCCGCTTCGTCCCGTTGCACAACTTTGCCGACGGAACGGATCCAGTGCCAGTCACCGCTTCGCGTCTGACGGCGATATTCGACGGTATGCGGCCCACCTTCGTGCGCGCAGCGATCGAGGGTCGCCATCAGTTGCTGTCGATCTTCGGGGTGCACGTGCCCGAGCCAGTTATCGATATCGTTGTCGAAATTATCCGGATCGTAGCCGATCATGCGGACATACTCCGGGCTGACGTTCACCTTGCCGCTACGCAAATCGATATCGAACCAGCCCTGGCTCGAGGCATTCAGCGCCATCCGCAACCGTTCTTCGCTTTCGCGCAGCGCATGTTCGGTCCGCTTCCGCTCAGTCACATCGTGAATGATCGACAATAATTGCGGCTGCCCCATCGTTTCAATCGGAGTGACATAGACCTCGACATCGCGAAGTTCCCCGGAAGCCAAGCGATGCACGAAATCGAAAACCGTCCTCTCGCCATGCATGGCTCGTTGACGCGCCAGTGCGA
>CAYUYI010000177.1:0-5054 GCA_964448995.1 uncultured Propionivibrio sp.
GAGCGGCACATGTTGATGTTGACGTGATGGCGGGTGAAGGACGAGGTCTTGATGCGGATGCCTTTTTCCATACCTTCGGCACCGAGATAGGCGCCCCACGGCCAGGCAGCGATGGCGACGTGGACCGACAGCGTGCTGGCAGCGATGCCCATCGCTTCGGAGCCGTAGAAGACGATCGGGCGGATGTAGCAGGATTCGAGCTTGTTGGCGCGCACGACTTCCTTCTGCGCCTCGATAATGGTGGCCTTGTCGAACGGCATCTTCATCTGGAAGATCTTGGCCGAGTTGAACAGCCGGTCCGTGTGCTCCTCCAGACGGAAAATCGCGGTGCCCTTGGCCGCCTTGTAGGCGCGGACGCCCTCGAAAACGCCCATGCCGTAATGCAGGGTGTGGGTGAGGACGTGGGTGGTGGCTTCGCGCCACGGAACGAGTTTTCCGTCTTGCCAGATAAACCCGTCACGATCGGCCATGGACATGATGCGCTCTCCTGAAATGTAGGGTTGGTGGGGGCCAAAAGCAAAAATTCTAGCCGATTTTTCAACCCGGTTGGCAGTAAAATGCTGCTTTTAAGTCGTTGCCATGAGCAAGCCATGATCTGGAAACCCCACGTGACCGTTGCTGCTGTCCTCGAATGCGAAGGCCGATTTTTGCTCGTCGAGGAAGAAACCGATGAGGGAATCCGCTTCAACCAGCCGGCAGGCCATCTTGAATGCCGCGAGGCGCTGACCGAGGCCGTGATTCGCGAAGTTTTGGAGGAAACGGGCCGCACGTTTGTGCCTGAGTCACTGGTCGGTGTCTACCAGTGGCGCCGCGAGGCGAAGGACATCACGTATCTGCGTTTCGTTTTTGCCGGGCGCATCACCGCTCACGATTCAGCGCGTCCGCTCGATCAGGGCATCATCGCCGCGCACTGGCTGACGCTCGATGAAATTCACGCCCGTCGGGCGCAACTGCGCAGTCCGATGGTGTTGCGCTGTATCCAGGACTATTGCGCCGGCAGGCGCTATCCGCTGGATGTGATGACATCTTGCGAATGAGGGGATGGTTGTCTCTCGTCCTGCTCGGAGTCTGCCTGAATGTCGTTGCACAGGAACGGGTTGTTGTCTGTTTTAACTATGGTTGCGCGAGTTCGACTGAGGTGGTGTTCAAACGCGAGCAACTGACGAAGATTCGCGATCTGTTGGAAGATGCCCTGGATGCCGAGCATGAGCGTGTGTTGATCGCCGTGGCGACAGGTCGAATGTTGGCGTGGGCGGGTAAACAATCTCCCATCTGGGCTGATCGTGGCGGAAATCTGGCGGATGGCGACGTGCACGGGAAAATGGACTGCATCGATCATTCGACGACGACAACGCGGTTTTTGAGGCTGCTCGAAAATCGTGGTTGGCTGCGCTGGCATCGTGTGTCTGAGCCGATCGTGAGGTCGCGGTTTTTCGTTGTCCAGCATTGGACTGCCGTCATTGAGGAACGGCCTCGGACGCCGTATCGTGATCGGGCGCCGGATTCACAAATGCGCTATGCGGTGGATAGCTGGTTCCGCGATAACGGGAAGCCGGCGGTCGTACAGCCGCTGGGCTATTGGATGGATTGGAAGGATCCAGATGACGATGAGTAAGAGAACCGTAGTGGTCGGCCTCTCGGGCGGTGTTGATTCGTCCGTGGCGGCCTTGTTGCTCAAGCAACAGGGCTGGAACGTGGTCGGCCTGTTCATGAAGAACTGGGAGGATGACGACGATGAAGAGTATTGCTCGTCGCGACAGGATTTGATCGACGTGATGAGCGTGGCCGACAAAATCGGCATCGATGTCGAGGTCGTCAACTTCGCCAAAGAGTACAAGGAGCGGGTCTTTGCCGAATTCCTCAAGGAATATCAGGCAGGGCGCACGCCCAATCCCGATGTGCTGTGCAATTCGGAAATCAAGTTCAAAGCATTTCTCGAGCATGCGATCCGCATGGGGGCGGAGAAGATCGCCACCGGACATTATGCTGGCGTTCGTGAGTTCGACGGCCGCTTCCAGTTGCTCAAGGCAGAGGACGGTACCAAGGACCAGAGCTATTTTCTGCATCGGCTGAATCAGGCGCAGCTGTCAAAGGCCTTGTTCCCTCTGGCCGATATTTACAAGCGCGACGTGCGCCGGATGGCGGAGGCTGCCGGGTTCCACGTAGCGCTCAAGAAAGATTCGACGGGCATTTGTTTCATTGGTGAGCGACCGTTCAAGGAATTCTTGATGCGCTACCTGCCACCGAAGAAGGGTGAGATTCGCTGCCTCGATGACGACCGGCTGCTAGGTCAGCATGATGGCCTGACTTACCACACGCTCGGTCAGCGTAAAGGGCTGCAGATCGGTGGCGTCAAGGGCGGTCGGGGGAGTGAAAGCGGCGAGCACGAGGCATGGTTTGTGGCCAGGAAGGATATGGCGCGCAACATCCTCTATGTCGTGCAAGGGCATGATCACCCGGCTTTGCTGGTCGATGAACTGCACGCCGACCAACTGTCCTGGGTGTCAGGTGTGGCGCCGCACACCCACTGGGTTTATGGTGCCAAGACGCGCTATCGTCAGGCCGATGCCCCTTGCGAGATCGAAAGTGTCGAGGCGGATGCTTGCCGGATTCGCTTCGCCGCACCGCAGTGGGCGGTGACGCCGGGGCAGTCGGTGGTGGTGTATGAAAGCCGGGTGTGTCTCGGCGGTGGCATCATCGCCTGATGCAAGCCTGATCACACCGGCGTGTACCGGTGTGATCATCCTGTTCTGTTTCGGAAGCTAAGCGTAGGTGAAGAACCCTCGTCCGGTCTTGCGGCCGAGATAACCGGCCTCGACCATCTCGATCAATAGTGGGGCCGGGCGGTATTTTGGGTCGTTAAAGCCGGTGTACAGCACCTGCATGATTGCCAGTTCGACATCAAGGCCGATCAGGTCGCCCAGCGCCAACGGGCCGAGCGGATGATTGGCGCCGAGCTTCATTGCGGCGTCGATTTCCTCGGCGCTGGCCAACCCCTCGCCGAGTGCAAAGATGGCTTCGTTGATCATCGGGCAGAGCAGACGGTTGACGACGAAACCAGGGCTGTTTCTGATCTTGACGGGCGTTTTGCCGATCTGCAGCGCCAGTTCTTCGGTCGTTGCCTGGGTTGCATCCGAGGTTTGCAGACCGCGGATGGTTTCCACCAGTCCCATCATCGGCACCGGGTTGAAAAAATGCATACCGATGACCTGCGCGGGACGCTTGGTTACGGCAGCCAGTTTGGTGATTGAAATCGAGGAAGTATTACTGGCCAGGATGGCATCGGGGCGCGCAATTTCGTCGAGCTGTCGGAAAATTTTCAGTTTCAGCGCCTCATTTTCGGTCGCCGCTTCGATGATGATGTCGCAGTCTCCGCAGGCGCTCATGTCGGTGTTCGTGGTGATCCGGGCCAACGTCGTCGCTTTTTGCGCTGCCGTGGCTTTTTCCTTTTTGATCAGCCGGTCATAACTGCCGGAGATGGTGTCGAGCGCTTTTTGCAAGGCGCCGTCAGCAATATCCGTGAGAATCACATCGATCCCGCTGGCGGCGAACGCTTGGGCGATACCATTCCCCATCGTGCCCGCACCGACGATTCCTACGCGTTGAATGGCCATGATGCATCCTCCTGTCGCTGTTTTTGAGATGTTACGATCCTACCGGCCGATGAGCGGGAAGTAAATTCGCCGTGAAAATCAGTGACGACAGCGCATCACGTTGTTCCCAAACAGGTAAAATGTCGCGCTTCGCTGTCGTTCCGTCGCTTTTTTTGCTGTTCCGCCGTCCGTCTCACGACCCCACTGAGGAGAAGTCCATGCGCAAGAATATTCTGCTGGCCGGGTTCAGCCTGCTGGCTTTTGCTGCAACGCACGCCTACGCCGACCATCTGGTGGCGATTGCTGGCCCGATGACCGGACAATACGCTTCGGCGGGTGATCAGATCCGCAAGGGGGCCGAACTGGCGATTGCCGACATCAACGCCAAGGGCGGCGTGCTCGGTCAAAAGCTTAAACTCGAAGTCGGTGACGATGCCTGCGATCCGAAACAGGCGGTATCCGTGGCTAATGCCATGGTCAACAAGAAGATCGTCTTCATGCACGGCCACTGGTGTTCGAGTTCGACGATTCCGGCCTCCGACGTCTATAACGAGGCCCAGATTCCGATGGCGACGGTGTCGACCATCCCACAGGTCACGGAGCGCAAGCTGCCGAACCTCTTCCGCATCATGGGGCGCGATGACCAGCAGGGCATGGTGGCTGGCGGCTATCTGGCCGACACGTTCAAGGGCAAGAAAATTGCCGTCGTCGACGACAAGAGTGCCTACGGCAAGGGGCTGGCCGACGAGATCGCCAAGGCCATGCAGGCCAAGGGCACCAAGCCCGCGCTACGCGAGTCGATCACGGCGGGTGAAAAGGACTACTCAGGCTTGGTCAGCAAGCTCAAGTCGGCCGGTGTCGAAGTCGTGGCTTACGGTGGTTACCACACTGAAGTGGCGCTGATTCTGCGTCAGGCGCAACAAGCCGGGTTGAAACTGACGGTGATGGGCGGCGATACGATGACCAATACCGAACTCGTCACTGCGGCCGGGGCAGCGGCGGATAACGTGCTGTTTACGTTCTCGCCCGATCCGCGCAAGAACGCGGCGGCGGCCGACGTGGTCAAGAAATTCCGCGACGCCAAGGTCGAGCCGGAAGGCTATGTGATGTACGCTTACGCCGCGATGCAACTCTTCGCGCAGGCCGCCGAACAGGCCAAGAGCGTCAAGTACAAGGATCTCGAAAAGGCGATGCGTAGCGGCAGTTTCGACACCGTGATCGGCAAACTCTCGTTCGACGCCAAAGGCGATAACAAGCTGCCCGGCTTCATGGTCTATCAGTGGAAGGGCGGCAAGTACGACTACGTCACGAAGTAAGCAATGAGAGACGGGCCGCGGCGTTTGCGTCACGGCCCGCTTGTTTCAGCCCGTAGCCTGTCATTCCGGCGCAAACCGGAATCCAGTTCCCGAACACTTTCTGGATCACAGCGTACGTGCACTAAAAAGGTAAAACGACGCCGTC
>CAYUYI010000178.1:0-5047 GCA_964448995.1 uncultured Propionivibrio sp.
TGATTGCCGGCCGGATCGTGCCGAGTTTCACGGCCAGTGCATTGCGGACCGTACCATGGCGGCATGCCGGCATTGACCGCACGGCGATTGTATTGACCGGCGTCGCACTGGCGGCATGGGCCTTGGATGTTCCCCCCGGGGTGACCGGCCTGCTGGCCGGGGTGGCCGCACTGTTCCAACTGATTCGTGTCTGGGGTTGGCGACCGGGGGCAACCTTGGGTACGCCGCTGTTGTGGATCCTGCATGTCTCGCATGGCTGGATCGTCGTCGCCCTGCTGTGTCTGGCCCTGTCTGCGGTCGGTGTGATGGCGTCGACGCCGGTGCTGCATCTGTTGACGGTAGGGGCGACCGGCGGTCTGATCATAGCCATGATTACCCGGACGGCACTGGGGCATACCGGTCGGCTGCTGGTTGCCGGCCGCATCGAAATTGCGTGTTTCTGGCTGATGCAGATGGCGCTGGCGCTGCGCGTGGCGCCGCTGCTGGGATTGCCGCCAACGACCTATCGCGCCTTCCTGATGGCATCGTCTACCGCCTGGATGGCCGTGTTTGTGCTGTATCTGTGGAAATACGTGCCGATCCTGATCGCCCCGCGCGTCGATGGGCGGCCCGGTTGACCGCGCGGAAAAATCTCAGATTTTCCAGTGTTCGCGGAGCACGGAGAGCAGGCCGATGATGGACGGGTCGCTCTCGGCGCTCTGTTTGTAAAGAAATGAAAGCCGGCCTTCGATTCGCCCGTGCGGCCAAAGGACGACTTCGTTCTTCTCCACGGCGGTGAGCGCAATATCTTCGCGAAGCAGGCCCATCCCGAGTCCGGAACGCACCAGATCGAGCGTTGCGGACAGTTGATCGCATTCGATGGCCTCATTCGGGCGCACACCGTGCTGGGAAAAAAGCGAACGGAGGAATCGCGCCGCATGCGAACGCTCCGGCGCGGCAATCCAGGGCAATTGGGCCACTTCTTTCCAGCCGCCTCGGGCCAGCACCTCGGCGTATGCTACCGGTCCGACAACCAGATAGGTAATCGTTCGCAGCGGCAGCACGCTGATGTCAGGATGGTCGATGGTGCCGATGTGAAAACCGGCGTCGATGGTGTCGTTCAACAGACCATCGACCACATCGTCGGCGAGAACCTGGCGGGTTTTGAATTGCAGCAAGGGCAGCGCGGCGCGCAGGGCGAATAGCAGTTCGCCGAGACGCAGAAAGTCCGAGTCGTCCACCGTGGCGATCTGCATGTTGCCTGAAACCTCGCCCTTGATTTGCCGTGCTTTGCTCGAGAATCCCTCGAATGTCGCCAGCACGTGCTCGGCTTCCGGGAGCAGCAGCTCGCCCTGTCGTGTCAGCGTGATGCGGCCGGGAGAACGGTCGAACAGGGTGATGCCCAGTTCCAGCTCGATGGCCTTGATATGGGCGGTGACGGCCGGTTGTGTCAGGCATAGTCGTTCGGCGGCGCGTGTCAAGTGTCCCAGGCGTGCCACCATGACGAAGGAACGAATCCGGATAATGTCCATGTCCTAGTCTCCGTTCCTGTGGGCGTAATTCGACGATGCCGGAAATACCCGTGCGTGCGTCGGATCGAAACCGGCGAGTACCGGTGTGCCGGTCGGAGTCAGCGGTGCGCCGAGGATATGTGGCTGTTTGATGCGGATCGTCGTGGTGCCGACGGCAACGTGATAGCGAACGCTTTCGCCAAGGAATTCGCTGGCAATGACGTGGCCCTCAAACCACGCGCAGCGTCCGTCGCGGAAACTGTCGATCGGACACAGATGCAAGGCGTGCGGCCGAATGCTAAGCACCGACGGCCCGGCCGGCGGCGGTTCTCGCAGGGACCAGCGGATCGCGCCGAGATCGTCGGAATGAAATTCGATATGTTGGCGATCGATCTGGGAGATTGTCCCGGGAATGAAATTTTCGATGCCAACGAAGCGGGCAACGTCGATCGAGTTGGGGAAGTCATAGACGGTCGTTGGCGTACCGATCTGGAGAATGCTGCCACGGCCAATCACGGCGACACGGTCAGCAATGCTGAAGGCATCCTCAAGGTCGTGGGTGACGAAGACGGCAGTGAGCGCCAGTTTGCGTTGCAGCGCATGCAGGTCGCGTCGCATTTGCACGCGCAGTTCATGTTCGATGTTGGAGAAGGGATCATCAAGCAGCAACAGGCGCGGTTCGCGCATCAACGCACGGGCCAAGGCGACGCGTTGTTGTTGTCCGCCTGAGAGTTGCAGCGGATGGGCGTTGCGGGTTGTCGCAATGCCAAGCATGACCAGGAGCTCGTCGGCACGAGCGTCTGCAACGGCGCTCCGACAGCTGTCAGCGGCGCCAAAAACGATGTTCTCGTGAACGGTCATGTGCGGCCAGAGGGCGAAATCCTGGAAAACCATGCCCACGGATCGTTCCGGCGCCGGGATGTCGTTGACCAAACGGCCGTTGATCATGACCTCGCCGGAAGAGGGGTGTTCCAGGCCAGCCAGCACGCGTAGCAGGCTCGTTTTGCCAGAACCGGACGGGCCGACGACGGCGAACAGTTCGCCCGCCTCGACATTCAGGCTGATATCGCGCAAGACCGGTGCTTCGTCGTAGGAAAAAACGATATGGCGTGCTTCGATGCGGCAACTGTTCATCGGAGAACTCTCTTCATGTCTTTCAGTTGAGTCGTGTGCGGAACAGCACATGGCCCAGACCGGTCGCGGTGTCGCGCCGACCGAGGAATCCGGCCAGCGCGCCCGTTGCCAGTGCGACCACGCCGACAGCCAGAACCGCCAGTGCCGACCCCGTGCCGCGTCCGGTCGAGGTCTGCATGTTCAGATAGATCGTATAGGCCGTCGGGGCTTCCGTTTCGCTGGGAACCAGCAGCATGGCGGCGGAAAGATCGACGGCCGCGATGCCGAAGCAAATCAGGAAGGCTACGCTCAAACCGAAGACCAGCGAGGGCAGAACGATGCGTCTGGCGATGGCGAATCGACTGGCGCCCGACATCGCGGCCGCTTCAAGGTGCGAACCGGGAAGCCCGCGCAGGGCAAAGGTACAGGCCGGGATGGCGAAGGGCAATCCGCGGATCGCGAACGCCGTGGGCAGCAGGAAACCGATCGCATCAAGCGATCGGCCAATGAGCGGTAATGTCATGCCATTGAAGAACTGCAGATAGGCAATGGCCAGTGCCGCACCGGGGACACCGAGCAGGGCGGCAATGCTCCAGTTCAGATGTTTTCCCCAGCCGACCGGCGCGCTCAGGATGGTGTAAGCCATGACGGCGCCGACGGCCACATCGATGATGGCTGCAATGCCGCAATAGAACAGCGTATTGACGAAGCTGGCAGCCTCGGTTTTCAGCGCGGCGGAGAAGTGCATCAGCCCGAAAGTCTCCGGCAGCGGGGTGTGACTCCAGATGCCCGACAGGGCGGTCAGCAGCATGCCCGAGTAACCGAAGCTGTAGAAGATGATGAGTGAGGAGAGAATGATTCGGCCGATGGTTTTGCCAGGCTGTCGGCCTCGCTGCGCAAGGGGTATCGGCGACGCCTGCCAGTAGGTGTCGTTCTGGCGCATGATGGTTGCGGACAGACCCCAGGCGAACATCGATGTGGCGACCATGGCCAGTGCCATCACCGATGACAGCAGATCCTGAGCCCCGTAGGTGGTGACTCGAAAATACGCTTGTGGCGCGATCAGGTTGGTGATGCCGAGCGACAGTGGCGTGGCCAGATCGTCGAGTGTCTTGAGGAACGTGATGGCCATGCCGAAGACCAGCGCGGGCAAGCCGAGCGGGAGGAAAACCCGTGACGTCAGGCGGAACCAGGAGGTGCCGAGCCGTGCCGACTCGCCGGCCTCGCGGCTGAGCGGGGAGGTGCCGAGAACGACGACAGTCAAGACGAGCGGGTAGTAATGCGCCGCCTCGATGAGCATCAGGCCCGCCAGCCCCCATTGCGAGGGGTCGAGGTCGATGTGTCCAGCCGCCAACAGGCCGATTCCACCGCCACGGCCGAGCAGCGACTGCAGTGACAGCGAAAGCATGAAAGGTGGGATGAAAAGCGGGATGACGCCGAGCAATGCGAGCGTCGGCGATAGGCGTTGCTCGAAACGCCACAGCAGCCAGGCGACAGGCAGGGCGGCCGCGGCTGCCATCAGCGCGGCGCCCAGCGCCGTGCCAAGACTGCTGGACAGGCTTTCCGCGTACAGCGGATTGGCGGCGAAAATGGCCAATGCATCGAAGGTCAGCGTCCCTTCGTCGCTCAGCGCGTTGATCACCAGTTGACCGACCGGCAGAATCAGGAAGCACAGCAGAAAAGCGCCGAGGAATAGTGCCGGGAAGAGGATTGTCAGGTTCGGCAGGGGGCCGGCGAGAAATGACCGTGGTCCGGTCATGGTGTCGTCTCCAGAATTTCGCGCGCGCGCGCGATCTCTCGCCATGCTGCCGCAATGTCATCGGATCGCTGCTGCGACCATTCGGCTTCACGCCCTGCGATCTGGGCAATCTGCTCCTTGCGGGTGCTCCGCTTTCGCGGCGCTGCTGCGTCGCTTTCAACGATGGGGGGGTGGTAGACGAGTTGCCTTGCGCGAGCCAGCAAAGCGGACGCCTCAGCATTCGAGGTCTGACGCAGCTTCGCTTCGATCGCATGAATGGCTGCGGTGATTCGGGTTAGCTCGCGATGGCGGAAGGTGATCGTCTGGTCAAAAATCGCATTGACCATGCGGTAGCGGGCTTCCGAGATGTCGGGCGCATAGTCCGGCAGATCGCTGCGGGTGATGTCGGCAAGTTTTGGGAAATCTGCCGGGAGGGCCCCCGCGTCGTAGATCGAAGGCAATACCGGAAGACGACTGATTTCAGGGCGCAGGAGCAGGCGCTGTGCGGTTTCCGAACGGGTGAACCGGATGAATTCCTTGCCACCTTCCGGATTTCGCGCGCCCCGGATCAGTCCGATGCTGGCCGGGGTGACGACGTTTGGCCATGGATAACAGAAATCGACCGGGAATCCGGAAAACTTTCCGGAAAGTGCGAGAAAGTCGACGACCGGGCCGGCGCCGAAACGCCCGCGTGTGATGTTGTTGG
>CAYUYI010000179.1:0-5032 GCA_964448995.1 uncultured Propionivibrio sp.
AAATCCGCAACATCGTCTGGTTCGAACCGGCCAACGCCGTCAAGGTCGTCATGCCACGCCGCATCGTTTCCGGCGCGCCGGGCGACTCGGACGTGTACGGCGCGCAACAGCATGCGCCGCTGCTGAGCATGGAATTCGATTTGTAGGGTGGAAAAAGCAGATTAACCACGGCGGGCAAGGCGAACACAGCGGAAAAGCGAAGAATCGGTCTTTCGCCGTGCCCGCCGTGTGCGCTGTGGTTAAATGAATTCATGTAATTTGAAAGGGAACGGTCATGGTGGTGATGCATGAAACACTGATCTATGCGGTGTATTACGCGCCCCGTGGTCGTTTGCGCCTGTATCGTCTGGGGCGTGATATTGCTGAACGGCACCTGTTTCCGACTGATCTGTTGGTCGGCATCATCGGTGCCGAGGGCGCCGGCAAGTCGACGCTGATTCGCGGCCTTTTCCCCGGCCTGGAACTGACCAATGACGACGAAGGCATTAACCTGCGTACTGCGCCGATCTTCGATTTCAACGAGACCGACCGTTTCGGGCCGCACACTTATCACATCGACGTCCGCTACGAGCAAGCCTTCCACCAGATCTGGGAAATCGCCGAAGTGGTCACCGAGGCCATCAAACATCGCCGGCGGGTGATCGTCGAACATTTCGATCTGCTGTACCCGCATCTCAACTTCAACGCCCAGATCATTCTCGGCGTCGGTGAGGAGGTCGTGGTGGCGCGCCCGAACGTCTTTGGCCCGAATCCCGATGCGATCAAGGAAATCGTCTATCGCACGGTCAAGTACCGCAAAATGGCGCACTCGGCAGAGGACATCACCAGTTTCATCCTCTCGAAGGAATATGGCATTCCCATTCCGGGGCTGCATTCAGACGTGAAGCACGGTTTTGTGATCGGTTTCACCAAGCCACCGGGCATTGATCTGAAGAAACTCGAAGAGGACGTGAAAGCCGTCATCGCCCGGGATGTGCCGATCACGATTGCCGACGAAGATCACATACGCATCGGTGACGAAGTCATCGAATGCACCGGGGTACGTACCCATGTCACGTCTTCCGGGCAGATCGAATCTTTTCGTTTGTTGCCTGAGTTGCGCTACAACCCGATCGACCAGGAACACCTGCTGGTCGGCATTGTCGGTGCGGAGCAGGAGGAAACCGGGTTTGACCGGATTCTGAAGATCGTCGGCTGATCTTTACCGTTTTGATGGCTGCACGGCCAGAACAGCATTGTCTGGCCGTTGGCTTTTATTCCATAATTGTTCTCCCGATCGATTTCCAGAATGATTCATGGCGCGCGTACTGACTCCGCAGATTGCCGACAAAATTGTTGACTACGCTCGCAGCAATCGCCTGCCTGCCGGAGCGCATCTGGGTGCGCAGCAATTGGCCGACCTGTTCAATGTTTCTCGGATTCCGGTTACGGCGGCGTTAGCGTTGTTGGCCGAGGAAGGCATTGTTTTTTCGGAACGACATCGCGGCTTTTTCCTGGCTGTCGATGGTGCGGGATTAGCCGAGCGGGCAGGTCAGAGAGAAAGCGTGACGACGCCTTGGGCAGATCCGTTGTACTACCGACTTGCCGAAGATTGGCTGGCGGGGCTTCTCGAAGAGCGCGTGACAGAGAGCGGCCTGATGCGTCATTACGAAGTATCGCGCCATCGCTTGCTTCAGGTGCTTCAACGGGCGGCCGAGGATCTGTGGGTGGAGCGTATGCCTGGGCATGGGTGGCGTTTCCTGTCGGTGATGGTTTCGCCGCAGGCCTACGAGGATGGTTATCGCTTCCGTATGGTGGTCGAGCCGGCGGCTTTGTTGGAGCCGACGTTTCGGATCGACAAGGCGGCCTTGGCTGCGTTAAGTGAACAACAGATTGCGCTCCTCAAGGGGGGCTTTCGACGCCTGTCACGGACCGAGTTGTTTTCGTTCAACTCGCAGTTCCACGAAGTGTTGGTGGGTTTTTCGCATAACCCTTTTTTCATCGACGCAGTCAAGAAGATCGACCGTGTACGTCGGTTACTCGATTTTCGCAGTACCGAGGTTGGCAACCGCGAGCGGCTACTCAAGCAATGCAGTGAGCATCTTGAAATCATCGATCTGCTGGAGCGAGGTGATGTTCCCGCGGCGGCTGGGTTTCTGCGCGAACACATCAAAGGTGCATTGGAGTCCAAGCGTAGTCTGATTGCGGGCCCGCCGAAATAGCCTTCGGTGATTTTTCGCAAGCGTATGCCGAGATTCCGCGTGTTACGGAGCCTCGGCTATGTCGTGTTCAATGATTTAACGTGCGATGGGGAACGCCCCGGTGGCCAGCGCCACAACGATCGATGACGATCGACGACACGATCGAAGGCAGCAGCGCTTTCTTGGTCAGCTCGCCCAGCGTCACGCCATTCAGGCCGATCAGCAGGTAAGTTGAAGCGACCAGCGGACTGAGCAGGTGACATCCCTGTGCGACCAGCGAGGCCCGTGCGATTTCGGCGGCAGTGATACCGTAGGTCGCTGCCGTCTTGGCCAATACCGGCACGATCCCGAAGTAGTAGGCGTCGTTGGTCAGGAAGTAGTCGAAAGGCAGACTGGTAAAGGCGGTAACCAATGCCAGGTAGGGGCCGGCCGCAGGCGGAATGTTGTTGACCAACGTTCCCGCCATGGCGTCGATCATCTTGGTTTGCTGCATGATGCCAGTGAAGATCCCCGCGCTGAGCACCATCGACATGTTGCTCCAGACATTGCCGCCGTAATGCGAGATTCGCGCAGCCTGCAACTTGACGTCGCCGCCGTAGTTGACAACAAGGGCCAGCGCGCTGGCTGTCATGAAGAGTACGTTCAGCGGAATGATGTCGGCCCCGAGCAGTCCGAGCAACGTGATGGTCAACAACAGGTTGAACCAGAAAAGTTTCGGCCGCTTGAGTTCAGCAGCACCGCTACCGTCTTCCAGCTCTACCGCATAGGCCGCACTGATTGGAGAAGCCTCATATTTATCCGCCGATAGAACCCCCAGACGGGCACGCTCTTTGCGGCCGAGGAAATAGGCATACACTAGTACCCAGCAGGTTGCTACGATCATTCCGGGAATCAATTGCGGGAACACTTGCGAGGCGTCGAGCTGCAAAGCGGCCATCACCCGCCCGGTCGGTCCACCCCACGGGGTGATGTTCATCACCCCGTTCTGCATGATCGCCATTGTCGGCAGGATAATCGGATCGATCCCGATGCGACGATGCACGGCCAGCATCGCCGAAGTAGTGACGATGTAGGTCGTCGCCCCGTCGCCGTCCAGCGAGACCAGGCCGGCCAACAATGCCGTCCCCACGATGACGCGGATCGGGTCACCCTTGGCGGCTTTTAGGATGGCGTTAATCAAAGGATCGAACAACCCTGTGTCGATCATGATCATGAAATACACCATGGCGAAGGCAATCATGACGGCCGTCGGGGCGACCTTCTTGATGCCGTCCAGCGCCATTGCGCCGACCTTGGGCCCAAAGCCAAGGGCGAGGGCGACGGCAATGGGGATTAGGATCAAGCCGTTCATTGCTGTAATCCGCTTCGTCATCAGCAGAATCATGAATATCGTGATCATGCCGAATCCAACTATCGCTAACACTGACATGCTGTCCTTCCTTTCTGTTTTTGGTGAGAACGAGTTTTCTCTCTTGCCGTTTCGATTTTTCGGGTCGGGATGTTCAATCCGTCTTGTTGAGCGGTTGAGCCGAAGATTGCTTGGTTATTATTGCATTGTGTAATAAAATTATGCAATAAATTGTTAGGTCGTCTCGTTCGTAACGGAAAGGTTAGGACAATGAGTAAAGTCGTTTTCATTAACGGGCAATCACGCGATGTCGCGGATATTGTCTTGGGTACTGCGCCTTGTGGGTTTTGTTGTACGGTAGTCCCGGATGATCTGGGGGAGACGGAGTTGTTGCAGCAAGTGAGTGATGCTGATTTTCTGATTCTTCATCCGGCAAATATTTGCGGAAAAATTTTGCAAAATGCAAAAAATCTGCGGCATATTCAATTGCTCACTGCGGGCTATGACAAAGTTGATATTGTCGCGGCGACCGAACTTGGCATTACGGTGGCTACCAACGGTGGCGCCAACGCGTGGGCGGTTGCCGAGCAGGCAATCGCCTTGTTGCTGTGTCTGTACCGGCGGTTGGTCCAGTGCGATCAGTCCGTCCGCGCAGGCACCTGGCGCAAGCCGATCACCGGCATGAATACCTTTGAGCTGGCGGGCAAGACGATCGGCCTGCTCGGCGTCGGCAACATCGGTGGCAAGGTGGCCAGACGCCTGGAGGCTTTCGAGACACGGATCATCTATCACGACCGCTTCAAGAAATCGGGCGACGAAGGCTGGGAGAGCGTCTCTCTTGAAACGCTGCTGCGTGAATCGGACGTGCTGTCGGTCCACGTGCCGCTGACCGCCGAAACGCGCGGCCTGATCGGCGCAGAGCAACTGGCATGGATGAAACCGACGGCGGTGATCATCAACACCAGCCGTGCCGAAGTGTTTGACGAGGCTGCACTGGAAGATGCACTGCGCCACCGGCGCATTGCCGGCGCGGGCCTCGACGTGTTTAATCAGGAACCGATTGCACCGGCCAATGGCTTGCTAGAACTCGACAACGTCGTGTTGTCGCCACATTCTGCCGGCCATTCCTACGAGGCCTGGTTCCGCCGTTCGAAGTTTGCCTGGGATAACATCCAGCGCGTCGTTGCCGGTGAGGCCCCGCTTTCCATAGCCAGATAAGGAGTCTTGCCATGAGTCGCACGACTGAACTGCTGAGTTCCGGAAAGAGTTATCGCATCATCGACCTGCCGGCAGAAACTGGTGCATCGCTGGCCCGCATGCCGTGGATCCTGCGTATCCTGCTCGAAAACGTGTTGCGCAAGAACGCGGACGAGGGCGCCGTGCGCGCGACCCAGATCGCCTT
Source organism: uncultured Propionivibrio sp. (assembly GCA_964448995.1). Lineage (GTDB taxonomy): Bacteria > Pseudomonadota > Gammaproteobacteria > Burkholderiales > Rhodocyclaceae > Propionivibrio. The sequence goes on from CAYUYI010000179.1 coordinate 4,931, forward strand.
GGCCGACTGGCTGGAAAGCGGTACCAGCGAGGCGGAGATCGAGTTTTACCCGACGCGCGTACTGATGCACGACACCACCTGCGGCCCGGCGCTCGCCGACAT
>CAYUYI010000180.1:0-5030 GCA_964448995.1 uncultured Propionivibrio sp.
ACGGGAGACGCCCTGATTACCGGCATCGAGACCGGTAACGGGTCGGCCAGCGCCATCCGCGTGGTGAGTACGGCCGGGCGCATCCTCGACAATGGGGATACGCGTCTCGACATCATTGCCGATACCGGCCCGGCGGCAAAACTGACCATCGAAGCCGCCAAGGGAATCGGTGACGATCAGCTCGACATGCGCCTGCTCAACCTCGAGGCGAAATCGGGCGGCGTGGTCGATATCAACGCGCAGAACGGCGTCAATATTGTCGGCATTACCGCCGACGATCGAGTCTGGCTGACGGCTGGCGGCGACATCACCGGAGCGTCGGTGACGAGTACCGGTACCGGGACGACCAATCCGGACCAGAACGTTCGCATCGAATCGACAACCGGTGGCGTTGACCTGGCATCCGTCTCAGGCCGCTACGGGGTCAGTGTTGCCGGTGCGGGTGGCGTGGAGATCGATACGGTCAATGTCGGGACCCGGCTGGATCTTGCCGGTCCGCAGATTGTGGCCTCGGTCAATGGCGGCGGCGCTGCGGTCGGAGGTTCGGTGACGGGGTATGGCGGCGGCGTGGCCAATAACGTTAACCTGACATTGTCGGCGCCGGGCGGATTCTCGCTCGATTCTTTGCTCTCCTCGTCAGCGAACGTGCGCGTCCCCGTTGGCGCTTTCTCGGTCGATACGCTGCTGATCACTGATCGGGCAACGATCGACAATCCGCAAACCCACGTGTTGATCGATCAGCATAACCGGAGCTTCCAGCCTGCCGATGCCCAGCTCTATTCGGAGGGCAATCCGTTCTCGTTCTCGATGAGCGGCAACATGTTGACGACCGATTCTTTCGTCATCCACAGCGATCCGAGGCATGAAGTGACCACGCCTGCGGGGACCGATTCGAGTGTCGATCGGCAGGGCGATGTTACACTGGTGAAAGCCCGCCTGCAGTCGTCATCCGAACTACCGCCTGACGACGACGATGAGAAAGACAAGCCGGGTGAGTTGATCACCATTTCCGGTGTGCCGGTTTCGCTTGAAAACGGGGAGAATTCGGATTGGATGCAATGAGAAAAATCGCGTCTTCGCTGGCAATCCTGATGATTGCCGTGCCGGCCACGGCGCAAGTGGTCATTCCGTGGTCGGCCGATCCTGGCGCGTTGCAGCAGCGCCAGATCGAAGAGGATCGGCGTCGACGTGAAATGGAGCGTGAAGAGCGCAAGCCTGTGACCGAGCCACTCAAGCGACCGGCTCCCGCCGAACCGGCGGCATTGCCGGGGCAGGAGGCAGTACGTTTCTTGGTTCGCGAAATCCAGTTCACTCCGTCCGAGATTTTCACCGCTGATGAATTGGGCCGACTGGCCGGCGAGTATCAGGGACGGGAGTTGACGCTGGCCGACTTGCGACAACTGACGGCCCGCATCAACGAGCTGTATCGTGGCAAAGGCGTCGTGACCGCGCAAGCGATCATTCCGCCACAGGATGTGACGCGCGGCATCATCCGTATCCGGCTCGTGGAGGGGCGTCTCGGCACAATCAACCTGAAAGGGAACGATTCGACGAACGAGCGTTACATCATCGATCGGTTGCGCCTCAAACCCAATGATCTGATGGATATGGGGCAGCTGGAGGAGGCGCTGGTCCGCTTCAACCGGACGAACGATGTCCAGTTGCAGGCTGAACTCAAGCCGGGCAGCGAATTTGCGACCACCGATCTCGGTGTGACGACAAAGGAACCGCCGCGGCAGGAACTCCGCCTGACGATCGACAATCTCGGCGCGTCGACGACCGGCAGCAACCGGGCCGGGTTGGCCTACCAGAATCGCAGCCTGTTGGGCTTCCGTGACGATCTCGGCCTTTCCTACACAGAGGCGCTTGGCCAAGCGAGCAGCTCGGCGACCTACGCCTTCCCGGTCAACACTTGGGGAGGGCGACTGAGCTACGGATACTACAAGGACAAGACCGCCATCAAGAAGGGCGCGATGTCTAGCCTGAAAATCACTGGCGAATCGGAAGCGCAGATCGTGTCGTTGCGCCAGCCGACCTATGTCGATTCGACCCGGCAGCTCGACGTTGTTTTCGGCGGGAAAAAGCGGAGCAATACCAACTGGATCGACAGCGTTTTTCTGTCGAAATCCGATACCCGGGACGTCAACCTTGGCATTGAGGCGCAGTGGTCGGGAACGGATTCCAACTGGTTCGGCAGCTACACGCGCGCTTTTGGCGACGCCGAGGTTGGTGGAGAGCATGATGGTTTTGTCATCGATCGTGGCACGATCCGCCACAACTGGGCCTTCGGCAATGGATTCTCATTCCGCGGCAATGTGAATTGGCAAACTTCGAATCGCGTTTTGCTCCCGTCGAGCGAGCAGTTCTTCATCGGTGGCGATACCAGTGTGCGCGGCTATCCGGTTGGCGTCTATGTGGGTGATTCCGGGCAGATCGTTAATCTGGAGCTGCATCATCCGTTGTTTTCTGCCAGCGACTCGACGTTCGGCATCGGGGCTTCGGGCTTCTTCTTCGCAGACTATGGGCGGGTCAAACCATTCCGCGCCCCGAACAGTACGCTGCCAAAGCATGACGACCTGACCGGCGTTGGCTGGGGCATCCATTCCAGCTTCGGCAAGCATGTGTATGCCCGGCTGGTGTTCGGCTATGGACTGGACCGGGTGCCGAATCTGCCCCGCAGCTACGAAGTGGTCTTCCAGCTCGTCGCGACGGCCTTTTAAGGCAACCTTTTCGCAGATCGCAGGATCGCTCAGATCGAATGGTCTCGGCGTAGGCAGACGCGGACGGGTTGCAACCAAATGCGCCGCATCACCGTGGGTTGTCTCGTTTACCCGTCGGATGTGCTGGAATCGGTGAATGGGCGCCATCGGGGTGAATCGGTATTAAGATAGCGTTTCCGATTTTCCCGATTCACCATTTCAACGAGAACGACTATGTCCGTGAAAATCATCCAGACGACGCCTTCGGCCTATACCTACCCGCTGCTGATCAAGCAACTGCTGCATACACCGCTGGCGACGGCGCCGGATCAGGAAATTTCCTATCAGGGCAAGCTGCGTTTCACTTACCGCACGCTGCGTGAGCGTATCGGCCGTTTGGCCAGCGGATTGTCGGGCCTTGGCGTCGAGGCTGGGCAGACGGTGGCGATGATGGACTGGGACAGTCATCGCTACCTCGAATGCTTCTTTGCCGTGCCGATGATGGGGGCTGTGCTGCAGACGGTGAATGTGCGGTTGAGCGCTGAACAGATCGCTTATACGTTGAATCATGCCAAGGCCGACGTCGTGCTCATCAACCGCGAGTTCATCCCGGTGCTGAAGCAGATCGCACCGCTGCTGACGAACGTCAGGCACTTCGTGTTGATTGACGATGATCTATCTCCCGTCGAAGAGCCGGTCCGATTTACGACCGAATACGAAGCTCTGCTGGCCAATGCCAGCCCGGATTATGACTTCCCCGATTTCGACGAGAACGCGCAGGCAACGGTGTTCTACACCACTGGCACCACCGGGCTGCCCAAAGGCGTCTATTTCAGCCATCGCCAGCTGGTATTGCACACGCTCGGCGTGGCGACCAACGTCGGATGCGCGGCGACGCAGGGGCGATTGCACCGCGAAGATGTGTACATGCCGATCACGCCGATGTTCCATGTCCATGCTTGGGGCTTCCCCTATGTTGCCACGCTGCTGGGGCTGCGACAGGTCTATCCGGGCAAGTATCTGCCGGGCTCGCTGTTGCAACTGCTGCGCGAGGAGAAAGTGACGTTTTCGCATTGCGTGCCGTCGATCTTGCAGATGTTGTTCGCCCATCCCGATTTTGCCCGCACCGATCTGACCGGGTGGAAAGTGCTGATCGGCGGTTCGGCGATGTCGCAGGCACTGGCGAGCGCGGCGATGAAGAAGGGCATCGATGCGCTGACTGGCTACGGCATGTCGGAAACCTGTCCGGTGCTGACCATTGCGCATCTCTCCAGCGATGATCTGCAGGCAACGGACGATGAACAGGCCACGTTGCGCTGCAAGACGGGGCTGCCGCTGCCGCTCGTCGACCTGCGGATCGTCACGCCGGAAATGACCGATGTGGCGCACGACGGCAATGCGACCGGTGAGGTCGTCGTGCGTTCGCCCTGGCTGACACAGGGCTACCTCGATGCGCCGCAGGCATCGGAAGGCCTGTGGGCCGGTGGTTACCTGCATACCCAGGATATCGGCCATATCGATAGGCGCGGTTACCTCAAAATCACTGATCGCATCAAGGACGTGATCAAGACCGCCGGTGAATGGACCTCGTCGCTGCAACTGGAGGATGTCGTTGCGGCACACGAAGCAGTGCAGGAAGTCGCCGTCATCGGCCTGCCCGACGAAAAGTGGGGCGAACGCCCCTTGGCACTGGTGGTGCTCAAACCCGATTTCGACGGCAAGGTGACCGAACACACCATCCGCAACGCCTCAGCTCAGCTCATCGAGAAAACCGGCATTTCACGCCACGGGGTGCTGTTGCAAGTGCGTTTCGTCAAGGCGCTGATCAAGACCAGCGTCGGCAAACTCAACAAGCGCGAAATGCGGGAATCGCTCGACAAACTTCTGGCGTAGTTGTTCGGCGCGGACGCCGTTTCCACCTGGTACCCGGGAGGCGTCCTTCCTCCCGCCTGTTTTCGGGCCGGCCACGCCCGGCTTCGGCTGAAATCAGGGCGCTTGGCCTTCAGTCCTGGACCGCGCTGTAGTCGAGGCGGGTGAGATAGGCCGCGGTGTGCAGGTCCTTCACGCACTGCAGCCAAAGGGGCCACAGGTCGCGGTTCATCTCCTGTTTTCCGTGGGCCGCGGCCGCGTCCCCTCGTCCCTCGCTCTGGAACTGCTGCGCCATCTGCATCATGCCGGCGATGTCGCCGCGCGCCTTCATTTCCTGCATCTTGGCGCGCATCTCGCCTGCCTGCTGCTTGTTGGCGGCGGTGGCGGGAGGGGGCTGCTGCCCGCGCTGCTGGGCTTCCTGCTTCCGGCATCGGTCGAGAATCTGGCGGCCTTCGTCGACGA
>CAYUYI010000181.1:0-5013 GCA_964448995.1 uncultured Propionivibrio sp.
ATTCCGTTAATCTGAATCGAGCGCTTGAGGGCAGGAACATCGAACCAGCCGCAACGACGCTTGCGCCCCGTCACCGTCCCGAACTCGCGGCCAACCTGAGACATTTGGTACCCAGGGGTGCCTTCCGTCTCGATATCAAGTTCGCTCGGGAATGGCCCGCCACCAACCCGCGTGCAATAGGCCTTGGTGATGCCCAGGATGTAGTTCAGCATGCCAGGGCCGATACCAGCTCCGGCTGCCGCCTGACCAGCGACACAATTCGACGAAGTGACAAACGGATAGGTGCCGTGGTCGATATCGAGCAGTGTTCCCTGCGCGCCCTCGAACAACATGTTTTTGCCAGACTTGTAAGCAGCATTCAACTCTGCGGAGACATCGACCACCATCGGCTTGACCCGCTCGGCATCGGCCATCACCTGATTGAGCATAGCCTCGTAATCAAGAGCCTCGGCATTCAGATAACGCGTCAGCACAAAGTTGTGATAATCCAGATTCTCTTTGAGCTTTTCTGCAAAACGCTCGGGGTGGAACAGGTCATAAACCCTCAACGCTCGCCGTGCCACTTTATCCTCGAAAGTCGGACCGATACCCTTACCTGTGGTTCCAATTCTCTTTTCAGCACATTTGGCCGCTTCACGCGCGCGATCGACTGCAATGTGATAGGGCATCACCAGCGGGCACCCCGGGCTGATCTTAAGCCGCGAACGAACTTCAAGACCACCGGCCTCAAGCTGATCGATTTCGCTCAGCAGGTGATGAATATCGAGAACGACGCCATTGCCGACATAACAGTTGACACCCGCTCGAACGATCCCGGAAGGCACCAGATTGAGCTTGTACACCTTGTCGCCAACGACCAGCGTATGGCCGGCATTATGCCCTCCCTGGAAGCGTACGACGCCACTGGCATGGTCCGTCAACCAATCGACGATCTTACCCTTGCCTTCGTCACCCCACTGGGTACCCACCACTACTACGTTCTTTGCCATGTTCATTTCCCGTCGATTGCCTGAATAACCCATTGTCCCGATTGCCGCACCAAGAGCCGATCGCAGTGCAGTCCTTCATTCTCAGCTTGCCCTGGCAACAACTCGACGACGATCTCGCCCTGCTCGCGCAAGGCTGTCACCCTAGCGCCCAACTCCGGATCGCTGAGTGACCACGGCGACAGGATTGCCCCTGTTAAGTCGCCATGCCCAGCCAATCGCGCGATCTCGCGAAGATCCATCGAAAATCCGGTAGCGGGACGCGCCCGACCAAAATCCTTACCAACGCCATCGTAACGGCCACCCCGTGCAATCGCACTCGGACAGCCCGTAAAATAGGCCGCAAAAACCACGCCGTTGTGGTAGTGATAACCACGTAGGTCAGCGAGATCAAAGGAAAGCGGCAGTTCGGGCAAGGACGAACGCAGTTGCCTCAACGTCGCCAATGCCTCCTCGATCTCCGGAAAACCCGGCAGACGCTTGGCCGCCACATCGAGCAATTCGTCACCGCCGAACAAATCCGGAAGTTGCATTAGCGCCGAACGACACGGCTCAGCAATACGGGCACAAAAATCACGCAAACCGGGAACGTCCTTCGCCTGCAGGAGTTGCAGAACGGTTTCTTCTGCTTCTGCATCAAGCCCGCTGGCGTTCGCCAGCGCTCGAAAAACGCCAACATGCCCAACGTCGATGCGTGATGCCGAAACACCGGCAACGGCCAAGGTCGTTGCCAAGAGATTGATGACTTCGAGATCCGCCTCCAGTCCAGCATGCCCATACAATTCGGCACCAATCTGAATGGGTTCTCGGCTCGCAGCTTGCGCCGCCGGCAAGGTGTGCAGCACACTGTCGCAATAGCACAGACGCGTCACCCCCTTTCGGTTCAGCAGATGGGCATCGATTCGTGCCACCTGCGGCGTCATGTCTGCCCGCACGCCAAGCGTACGACCGGAAAGCTGGTCGACCAACTTGAAGGTACGTAACTTGAGATCGGAGCCTGAACCGGTCAGCAGCGAATCAAGATATTCGAGCAACGGCGGCTGGACAAGTTCGTAGCCATGCCGGCGAAACAGGTCAAGCATCGCACGGCGCAAGCGCTCAATCGTCGCTGCCTCGTTGGGCAGCACATCCGCAAGATAATCGGGAAGTAGCCAGTTCATCTAAAAATCATCAACAAAACAATCCCGGCCAACATTGATGTCAGGCCGATGAAACGAATTTGCCCATCCGTCATCTGGATCAGGCGCCGAAATGTCTCACGCCAAGCTCTTGGTGCGAGGAATGGCACCAGGCCTTCCAGAACCAGCATCAAGGCAAAGGCAACAAGCAGACTGCCAGTCATTTAAGAGATTTGTCGCTGCCACGCCCAATATTCTTCATGTACTTGAAGAAATCAGAATTCGGCTCAACGACAATCACGTCGTTCTTGCTCTTAAAACTACCGCGATAGGCTTCCATGCTGCGATAGAAAGCATAGAACTCTGGATTCTGGTTGAACGCCTGGGCATAAGTGGCTGCAGCCTTGGCATCGCCCTCACCTTTGATCTTCTGCGCATCACGATAGGCCTCGGCGATGATCACTTCGCGCTGCTTTTCGGCATTGGCACGAATCTTCTCGGCTTCTGCCGACCCCTCAGAACGCAATTCGTTAGCCACTCGCTTGCGCTCGGCTTCCATGCGCCGATAGACGGATTCGCTTACCTCGGTCGGCAGGTCAACACGTTTGACGCGGACATCAACGATCTGCACACCGATCTTGCGCGCATCGAGATCGGCTTTCGCACGCATCTGTTCCATGATCTTGTCGCGTTCGCCCGAAACCACGTCATGCACCGTACGCTTGCCGAACTCCTCACGCAGGCCCGCATTGACCGTCTGCGACAAGCGTGTTTTAGCGCGCGCCTCATCGCCGGCAACCGAAACGTAAAAGAGTCTCGGATCGACGATGCGCCACTTGACAAACGAATCAACGAGAACGTTCTTTTTCTCCGAGGTGATGAAACGTTCCGGATCCGCCGTATCGAGCGTCAGGATGCGCTTGTCGAAATAGCGCACATTCTGAATCATCGGCCACTTGAAATAGAGCCCGGGTTCGCTGATAACTTCGCGCACCTCACCCAACTGGAAGATGATTGCATATTGGCGTTGGTCGACCGTGAAGATCGAGGTCGCAAACACCGCGATGAACGCAGCAATCACAGCTGCAGCAAAATTGAGCCGAGACCGCATCACCGCACCTCCCGATCACGCGTCCGCAACGCTTCGCGCTCTCGCGTCGAACTATAAGAACCACCACGCTCGACTTGGGGCGCCTTTTCAAGTTGGGGGGGCGTTTCACCGGTAACGACCTGACCCGGCCGAGCCGGTTGCTGTGGTTCATTGGCAACGCCTTGCGGAACTACTGACCCGGCGGCCTGCATGAGTTTGTCAAGCGGCAAGTACAGCAGATTACCCTGCCCCTTCGCATCAACCATCACTTTGCTGGTATTGGAATACACTTGCTGCATGGTCTCCAGGTACATCCGGTTACGCGTCACCTCGGGCGCTTTGGAATACTCGGCGTTAACCTGCCGGAAACGGCTGGCATCGCCTTCTGCCATGGCAATCAGCCGCTGTTTGTAGCCATCGGCCTCCTGCAACAGGCGGGCTGCCGTACCACGCGCCTTCGGGATCACGTCGTTGGCGTAGGCCTGCCCCTCATTCTTCTGACGTTCGCGATCTTGACCGGCCTTGACGGCATCATCGAATGCCGCCTGCACTTGTTCTGGCGGTTGGGCATTCTGCATTGTCACCTTGGAGATTAGGATGCCAGTCTTGTAGCGATCGAGGATTTCCTGCATCAGATTTGAAGCCTTGATGGCGATCTGTTCCCGGCCTTCGTACAGGACAAAATCCATCTTGCTCTTGCCAACGATCTCGCGAATGGCTGTTTCTGCTGCCTGCATTACAGCCTCATCAGGAGTTCGATTCTCGAAAATGTAATCGACCGGATCCTTGAGGATGTACTGCACGGCAAACTGGATGTTGATGATGTTTTCATCATCGGTCAGCATCAGCGCTTCCTTGAGCACCTTGTTGCGTTCGCTGCCACGGTAGCCGACTTCCAGTGTCCGCACACCCGAAATATTCACGAGTTCATGCGACTGGACCGGGTACGGCAGACGCCAGCGCAAGCCAGATTCAGTACTCTCCTTGTAACGCCCGAATTGCAGGACAAGCGCTCGCTGCGAGGCGTCGACGATGTAAAAGCCGCTCGCTAGCCAAACCAGCACAACGATCGATAACAGCAAACCAATGCCACCACCGAGAAACTTGGGATTGATCTCAACAGGCGGACGATCGCCACCGCCACGATTACCGTTATTTCCGCTCCCTTTGCCACGTTTACCGAGCATGCCGGAGAGACGCTGGTTCAAGTCGCGCCACATTTCTTCAAGATCTGGCGGCCCCTGATTGGGGCGCTTGCCGCCCCCATCATCATTGTTGCTGCCACGATTTCCCCACTGCGGGTCATTAAGTGACATGAGTACTCCGATACCTGAAATCATACGGACAAGCCTGGGTTGATATCCATTTCGGCACTCGACACACCGCCGTCACTTACCGGCATCTGGCGTGCGAGCCTGACTTTCTCGAGCGCAATTTCGGCCAGCGCTTCACGCAACAGCGACAAACCGTCGCCACATTTAGCACTAACACGGATGCGACTGATTCTACCATATTCATCCCGCTCGACCGACGGCGGCAAGCCAGTCAGATCCAGCTTGTTCAGGACGATCAACTGCCGGACATCGCTTGCTCCGATCTCGTCCAGAACCTTGTTAACCTCAACCATCTGCTCTTCTCGGGCAGGACTCGCCGAATCGACCACGTGCATCAATAAATCTGCCTGCGAGGTTGCCTCGAGCGTGGCATGAAATGCAGCAACGAGCGCGTGCGGCAAATCACGAATAAACCCCACGGTATCGGAGATGACGACATTCCCCGCCTCCCCCAGCCATACTTTGCGCGATGTCGTATCCAGCGT
>CAYUYI010000182.1:0-5005 GCA_964448995.1 uncultured Propionivibrio sp.
AATCGGCCCGGTGACGAAGCTGTTGGTGGCGGTGACGATGGCGCACAGGTCGCCGTTATCGAGGTGACGTTGAACGAGGGTGCGCGACTGGCGGGAAATGATTGGGCGGATGCAGGTGGCCATGAATTCGGCGTGCCAGGCGTCGAGGCTGGCGCGCGGATTGTTGGCCAGCGACTGGAGCTGGAAATCGAGAAACTCGTGGATATTCAGTGTGCCGGCCTTGTACTGCTCGAAAAATTCGGTGTTTTTTCGTTCGAATGTGTCGCGGTCAAGCACGCCTTTGCTGACCAGGTGCTGTGTCCATTCGTAGTCGCTGTCGCCGGCGAGCAAAGTGTTGTCAAGATCGAAGAGGGCGAGGTGCATGGGGGACGTGTCAGTAAGCCGGGGCTGCTTGCGGAGCGTGCAACACTTCCCGCAGCAAAGGCAGGGTGATCGGGCGCTGGTGTTCGAGCGAGAAACGGTCGAGTGCGGTGAGGAGTGCGGCGAGGCTGCGCATGTCGCGCGGGGCACGCGCCAGGATGTAAGTGAGTGCTTCTGCCGGAAGTTTCATGCCGCGACCGGCAGCCTGTGCGGTGAGTGCGGCAATCTTTTCGTCGTCGGTCAGCGCGTGCAGGCGGAAGATCAGCCCCGAACCAAGGCGCGTGCGCAAGTCTTCACGGAGTGCCAACCCCTGTGGCGGTGCAGGTGCTGTGGTGAGCAAGCGCCCACCTGCGGCCCGCAATCGGTTGAATAGGTTGAACAGCGTGACCTGTCCGGTGGCGTCAAGGGCCAGGACGTTGTCCACGGCCAGGCAGGTGGCGGCATCGCAAACGGTCTCCGTCAGTTCTGCCAAGCCCGGATCGGTCGCCGCGTCGCAATATGTCGCGCCGCTGGCACGGAGCAGGTGCGTCTTGCCTGATCCCGTTTCACCCCAGAGCAACAACGATGTTTCGTGACGGTCCGGTGCCAGCCAGAGCGCGAGGCCGGTCATGGCTTCGCCGTTGCCGCCGACAACAAAATTGTCGAGGCTGGGCGGGGTTTCCGGCAGGAGGTCGAGGAGCAGTTGGCGCATGAGTGGCAGGGCTGCGGCGCGCAGTCTGGTACCGCGTGGGCGGCCCGTAAAGCGGTGATTTCGGATAAAATTCCGTCTTTTCCGGATGAAGTCGCGCATTTTATCACTACCGCGCGCCTGTCCACCGTTACTTTGCCTTGTTTGGACGAGACCAAATGACTCAGCATTCCTTTTCCTACCGTGATTCCGGCGTCGATATCGATGCGGGCGACGCGCTCGTCGAACGTATCAAGCCGTTTGCCAAGAAAACACTGCGCGAAGGCGTGTTGAGCGGCCTTGGCGGTTTCGGGGCGTTGTTCGAAGTGCCCAAGCGTTATCGTGAGCCAGTGCTGGTGTCGGGCACCGACGGCGTGGGGACCAAGCTCAAATTGGCCTTCGATCTCAACCGGCACGACACGGTCGGCATCGATCTGGTGGCCATGAGCGTCAACGATGTGCTGGTGCAGGGCGCCGAGCCGCTGTTCTTTCTCGACTATTTTGCGTGTGGCAAGCTCGACGTCGATACGGCGGCCAGCGTTATTTCCGGGGTGGCCAAGGGCTGCGAACAGGCCGGTTGTGCGCTGATTGGGGGGGAAACGGCCGAGATGCCGGGCATGTATCCCGAGGGGGAATATGATCTGGCGGGATTCGCCGTCGGCGCCGTCGAGAAATCGAAGATCATTACCGGCGAGACCATTGTGCCGGGTGATGTGGTGTTGGGGCTGCCGTCTTCTGGTGCGCATTCCAATGGCTATTCGCTCGTACGCAAGATCCTGGCGCGCTCGAACCCGGCCCTCGATGCGCTGTTCGACGGTAGCCGGACGCTGGCCGATGCCATCATGGAGCCGACGCGCATTTACGTGAAGCCGATGCTGGCACTGATGGCCGCCTTGCCCGTCAAGGGAATGGCCCATATCACCGGCGGCGGCCTCACCGAAAATATTCCACGTGTACTGCCCGAGGCGGTCAAGGCGGTGGTCGAACAGTCAGCCTGGCAACGCCCGAAACTGTTCCAGTGGTTGCAGCGCGAAGGGGGCGTGGCTGAGGGTGAGATGCACCGCGTCTTCAACTGCGGTATCGGCATGGTCGTGATCGTCGCGCGCGAAAATGTTCAGCAGGCGTTGCAACTGTTGCATGCGGCGAGCGAACCCGCGCTGGAGATCGGGCGTATCGAAGCACGGATCGACGGCGAAGCGCAGACGCTGGTCGTCTGAAATGCCTGACTGCCCTTTTCGGGGCAGTCTGTGGCCTGCGGGTTGGTCGTGCCCGAATCATCACCCATCGCATGGCCTGCGTTGGCATCGCCCTAGATTTCGCACCGAATTTGCGGTGACTGGCGTCGTTCGCTGAGGCGGGTGTCAAGCGGTACCCACTGAGTGTGCTGGCGGCGTTGCTGTTTACGCCGCTCTTCGTTTGCAACACTCCACGGCGCTGTTGTCGAGACAGGGTCGCCGTGTGCCGGGTTGCGCGAGTAGGCCGTGGTCTGGCCGGAAAGGTTCGAACCCAGCTTGGACGAGGACAGAACCGGTTCGGTGCGCGCACCTTCCACTGCGCTGATGTCGCTTTCGCTCAGATAAAACATCGGCGCATCCCACGGAATTTTCATTGTCATTTCCAGCCGGTTTTGTTGACGATTGATTTATCGTCATTTTTCCCGTGAACTTGAATCCTTGGCGCGCTTTTGGGCCGGACGTCATGCATTCTGGCGCGAGCGTGGCGAACCTCGCTTGACGCTTTGCTGCGAACGGACTACGGTTCATAGTAAAGAAATCGACGACGGAGGGGACATGGCTCTGTACGAGATGCGCAAATTTGTTGCGCCCGAGTTCATTTTTGGTGTCGGCGCCCGGCGTCGGGTGGGGTTTTACGCGCGCAACATGATGGCCCGGCGTGTGCTGGTCGTCAGTGATGACGGGGTGATTCACGCCGGCTGGCTCAAGGATGTCGAAACCGATTTGCGCGAGGCAGGCATCGATTTCGTTGTTTTCAAGGGGCTTTCTCCGAATCCGAAAGATCACGAAGTCATGGCAGGGGCAGCACTTTATGCGCGCGAGCACTGTGACGTGATCGTTGCGCTCGGTGGCGGTAGCGTGATCGACTGTGCCAAAGCGATCGGGGTGGTACATACCAACGGTTGCAGCGTGTTGCGCTTCGAGGGGGTCGATCAGATCGAGGCGCCGGGGCCGCCGCTGATCTGCATTCCGACGACAGCGGGAACCTCCGCGGACATCTCGCAATTCTGCATCATCGTCAATTCGGCGGAACGCTACAAGATGGCGATCATCAGCAAGACGGTCGTGCCTGATGTGGCGCTGGTCGATCCGGAAACGACGCTGTCGATGGATCCCTATCTGACGGCCTGTACCGGCATGGATACCTTGACACACGCGATCGAAGCGTACGTATCGACAGCCTGTTCGCCGATCGTTGACGTGCATGCACTGGCCGCGATTCGGCTGGTCAGCGGCAACCTTGAGCAGGCGGTGTTGGCCCCGGCTGAGCTGCCGGCGCGGGAGAACATGATGCTGGCGAGCCTGCAGGCCGGCCTGGCATTTTCCAATGCCAGCCTGGGCGCCGTTCATGCCATGGCGCACTCGGCGGGCGGCTTTCTCGACCTGCCGCACGGGGAGTGCAACGCGCTCCTGCTGGAGCATGTCGTGCGCTTCAACATGACTGCAGCGCCGGAGCGTTATCGGCAAGTGGCCGAGGCCATGGGCATTGACACGCGTGGCATGGATGCCAAGACGGTGACGGTTCGGGTGACCGAGGCGCTGGCGAACCTGCGCCGACGTGTCGGTATTGCCGATGGACTGGCTGCGCGTGGCGTCCGGGTGGCCGATTTGCCGGAACTGGCGAGGCACGCGGTCAAGGACGCCTGCGTGTTCACCAATCCGCGTAACGTCAATACATCCGATGCACAGGCGATCTATGGCGAAGCCCTCTGATTCGGACGATTGGGAACAGCGCAAGAGCCAGATTATCGGCCTCGGCGAACGCTCGTTCCGCAAGAGTTATTATCCCCAGTTGCGCGAAAATCTGGATCGCCTCCAGCGTTTTCGACTGTTGCTTGACCGTGCCAGCGATATCGTCGTCATGCTGTCGGTCCCGGAGGGTGTGGTCGTTGATGCCAATGAAGCGCTGGGGCTTCTGCTGGGTGGCCGGACAGAGGCCCTGATCGGTTGTTCCTTTGCCACGCTGGGTTTGGGCGATGCGGACAAAATCATGGCGGTTTTGCGCGAGGACGCCTGTTCGACCGCGAGGGACGGCCCGGTCGAAAGCCATTCGATGCTGACGGAGTATTGCCGTGAAGGCGGTAGCGTCTGGTTGGATCTGACCTTGCGCACGACCCTGCTGGAGGGCGATTGTTATTGTGTGCTGGTCGCTCGCGATGTCACGGAACGAAAAAAAGCGCATGAGATGGTTGCCACCCTGCTGGCCGAGAAAGAAGCGTTGCTGGAGAACGCTTTGGTTGGCATCGTCCATACCCGTGGGCGCAAGATCATTGCCTGCAACCATCGCTTCGAGGAAATTTTTGATTACGGGCCTGGCCAACTGATTGGTGAGTCGTCGCGTATTCTCTATGAGACCGACGCGGCCTTCGTGTCCATGGGCGAAGAAGCCTATCGAGCGCTGTGCAGTCCGGGGCAGCAGTTTACGGCGACCTTGATGATGCGGCGCCGGAACGGCGACACCTTCTGGTGCGAATTGTCCGGGCGGGCGCTGGGCGGCGATAGCCGGGTCGACGATTGCATTTGGGTGTTTACCGATGTTTCCGAGCGTCGGCGGGCGGAGGAGCGCGCCAAATTCCTGTTCTACCACGATGTGCTGACGCAGTTGCCCAATCAGCAATTGTTCCAGGACCGCCTACAGCAGGCGATTGCCTTTTCGACGCGTGCCGGCACCAAGGTGGCACTGCTGCTGGTTGATCTCGACCGTTTCAAGGCGATCAACGATGTGTTGGGGCATGACGTCGGC
>CAYUYI010000183.1:0-4994 GCA_964448995.1 uncultured Propionivibrio sp.
CTCGAGATGTTGCCGGAGATCGTCAAGATCGGTGTTTCGGCGATCAAAGTCGAGGGCCGCCAGCGCAGCCCGGCTTACGTCGCACAGGTCACCCGCACGCTACGCGCCGCCCTCGATGCGCTGGGCCGCGATATCGATCACTTCAAGGTTCTACCGGCTTGGCAAGCCGAACTCGGCAAGGTCGCCGAGGGTACCCAGGTGACGCTCGGTGCCTACAACCGTCCGTGGAGATAAACCCATGAAACTCTCGCTCGGACCCCTGCTCTACTTCTGGCCCAAGGATAAAGTGCTCGATTTCTACGCCGAGATGGCACAGATTCGAGCCCTCGATATCATTTATGTTGGCGAGGTCGTTTGCTCACGAAGACAAGAGTTGCGCACCGCTGACTGGCTGTCGCTGGCGCGTCAACTCACCGACGCCGGCAAGGAAGTGGTCGTCTCGGCGCAAGCGCTGCTCGAATCCGAGAGCGACCTCAAGGCGCTACGCCGTCTCATCGACGAGGCCGGCTGCAAGGTTGAGGCGAACGACCTCGGTGCCGTCAACGCTGCGGCCGGCCGGCCTTTCGTCGCCGGGCCTCACCTCAACATCTACAACGCCGCGACGCTGGCCACCTTCCAGCGCTATGGCCTCGCCCGCTGGGTGCCGCCGCTGGAAGGCACGCGCACGTTGATCGAGACACTGCACGCCACCCGCCCGGCGAACGTCGAAACCGAAGTTTTCGTCTATGGCAAACTGCCGCTGGCTTTCTCCGCACGCTGCTTCACGGCGCGCCACTACGCCCTCAACAAGGATGACTGCCAGTTCAAGTGTATGGCACACCCCGAGGCGATCACGCTGAAGACGCGCGAAGGTCAGCCGTTCCTGGCCATCAACGGCATCCAGACAATGTCGGCGCAAACTTACAACCTGCTGGCCGAAATTCCTGACATGCGGGCGATGGGCATCGACATCGTGCGCATCAGCCCACAACCCCAACACCTGCCCGAGATCATCGCGGCTTTCGACGCGGCACGCCACGGTAGCGTACCGGCCGAGGTTAAGGGAGAATGGGCTCCCAACGGCTTCGTCGATGGCTACTGGTTTGGCGAAGCCGGCATCGTGGCCAAGCATCAGGCCGCGCTCGCCGAATTGCAAGGAGCATGAGCATGTTCGAAAACCGCTTCAAGTCGCTGACGATTCCACGTTTCACACTGCCTTCCTTCGTCGCCAGCATCGGCCATAAGCTGCCACAATGGCCCCACGCCGTCGCGCTGACCGCTGCGCTCAACGCAATCGTCAAGATGAGGCTGCTGGCGGAAGACAGTCTCGAACTGCTTGAAGGCCGTACATTCCTGATTGACGTGCTCGACACCGGTGGACGCGCCGCCTTCACCTATCGCAACGGCCTGTTTCGGCCACTGTTCACGCTACCGGACACGCCTGACCTCGCTTTTCGCGCCAATCTCTCGGCTTTCCTGCAGCTCGCCGCTCGCCAGGAAGATCCGGATACCCTGTTTTTCAACCGCGAACTCTCGATCGAGGGTGACACCGAACTGGGGCTGATCGTCAAGAATATGCTTGACGCGATGGAGTGGCCAAAGATGCCCACGTTTCGCGACATGCCGGTGTTCCGCCACTAATATTTTTGCGTCGCCAGGCTGGCGCCAGCCAAACCATCACCCGTTACTCTTATTGAGCAAATCCCGAAGATTGGCAAAGGGGTTGGAACTCGCGCGCGTCGCCGGCGACTTGCCGTCGACCACCCCGGCCTGGCGCGCCGCATGGGCATCCAACTCTCTGGCGTGCTCGTTATCGTGGCAGTAGAGACATAACAGCTCCCAATTGCTGCCGTCCTTCGGATTGTTGTCGTGATTGTGATCGCGGTGATGTACTGTCAGTTGCTGCAGGTTTTCGCGCGTGAATTCGCGGGCACAACGACCACAGATCCACGGGTAGATTTTCAGTGCTTGATCGCGGTAACCGACCTCACGTTGTTGCCGGTTGCGCACCGTCTCGGCAATCATCCGGTCGGTATGCGCTCGCTTTGCTTCATCGGTCGTCATGATCGTCTCCCTGTCTCTGGGCGGATTGTACGTCGGCTGGCCGTCCGTGGGATAATCGTACGTCAGTCTTGCCCTTGGCATTTCGCCCCCCGTCCGCCGGTCATGTCCGAAGCGTCGCCTCTCGTCTATTTCAAGCTTGTGCTTGTCGCCCTGTTCTGGGGCGGAACTTGGATCGCCGGGCGGGTCGCCGTCAGCGAGGCCCCACCACTCACGGTGGCCAGCTGGCGTTTCTTCCTCGCCGCGCTTCTGCTCGGTACGTTGCTATTCCGGCGGGAAGGCCGCCCTCGCTGGACGGCATCCGACTGGCTCGGCCTGGCGCTACTCGGCCTGACCGGTGTCTTTCTCTACAATCTCTGTTTCCTCAACGCCCTGAAAGTGGTTGAGGCCGGGCGTGGCGCGCTGGTGGTTGCTTTTATCCCCGCCCTCGTCGCATTGGCAGACTGGCTGTTTTTCCGCGTCCCGATGACGATGGGGCGCGCGCTCGGCGTCATGCTCGCGATGAGTGGCTGCCTGCTGGTTGTTACCCAGGGCGACCCGGCCCGCCTGCTCGCCGGCGGTCTCGGCAGCGGTGAATGGATGCTGATTGGTACATCACTGACCTGGACCGCCTATACCCTGGCCAGCCGGCGCTACGCCCGCCGTCTGAGTCCGCTGGCGCTGGCTTTCGGCGGCTGCCTGTGCGGCTGGATCATGCTGACTCTGGCCGCCGCGGCGGAGGGCAGCCTGTTTTCGCTGGGGCGCATCTCCTGGCTCGGTGCCAGCGGCATCGCCTTTCTCGGCCTGTTCGGCACGGCCATCGCGTTTACCTGGTATTCGGAGGGAATCAATCTGATCGGTAGCACGCGCTCGGCCGCGTTCATCAATCTGGTTCCCGTATTTGCCGTTCTCCTTGGTACCCTGCTGCTCGGCGAGCGCCTTGGAGCGGGGGTTCTGGCCGGTGGCGCGCTGGTGATTGCGGGCGTACTGATGACCAGCCGCGTCAGTCACCTGTTTCACCATCGAGGCCGGGCCGAGTAAAATCCACATCGCATCCGGCCATGTCATGGCACGGGGTTGTTACCGAAAGGGAAGACATGTACCAATCGATCGCCACCGAAATCGATGGTGCCGTCGGCATTCTGACGCTGAACAGGCCTGCGCGTCACAACGCCCTCGACGAGACATTAATTACCGAAATCACCACCGGCCTGCTCGCGCTCGAAGCTGCCGCAAGCGTTCGGGTCGTCGTTCTGTCATCCGCCGGCGGCACGTTCTGCGCCGGCGCCGACATGAATTGGCTCAGACGAGAAACGACCAACTCGCTT
Organism: uncultured Propionivibrio sp.; assembly: GCA_964448995.1. Classification (GTDB taxonomy): domain Bacteria; phylum Pseudomonadota; class Gammaproteobacteria; order Burkholderiales; family Rhodocyclaceae; genus Propionivibrio. The sequence continues at coordinate 3,348 of CAYUYI010000183.1, forward strand.
CAGGAAAATCTGCGCGATGCGCGCCACCTCGGCCGCCTGATGGCAACGCTGAACAACCTGTCCAAACCAACCATCGGCCGCATTCAAGGACCGAGTTTTGGCAGCGGGGTCGGTCTGGTGGCGTGTTGTGACATTGCCGTGGCCACTTACGATGCCCAATTCGCCCTGAGCGATGTCAAGCTGGGCATCATCCCCGCAGTCGTCAGCCCCTTCATCATGGCCGCCATCGGCGAACGTTTCGTGCGTCGCTACACGCTCTCCGCGGAGCGCTTCTCGGCCGCAGAGGCATATCGCATCGGGCTGGTTCATGAGATCGTCCCGGATGAAACCCAACTCGATCAGGCGCTGTTCGAGATCGTCGAAAACCTGCTCAAAAACGGCCCGCAAGCCATGGCTGAGTGCAAATCCATGCTGCGCGCGTTCTCGCGCCATCCGATCAACGATGCGGTCATTGAAGAAGCCGCCCAGCGCATGGCTCGCGTCCGCTGCAGCCCGGAAGGCAAGGAAGGCTTGAGCGCCTTCATCGAAAAGCGCAAACCGAACTGGATCGGCTGAAACGGGTCGAAGGGGGATCATCCCCTTTGCTGAGAGTTGGTCGAAATGGATCCTGTCGTTCCTGAAGTGCCGATTCCCTCGCCCTGCGTGCTGGCCTGCGTGCTCAACCCGGTCAGCCGCGAGTGCGAAGGCTGCGGTCGCCACGTGAATGAGATCATGGCCTGGCCAAACGCCTCGAACGACGAACGCGCACGTATCCTTGCCCGCATTCGCCAGCGACACCGGGAACCATCATGAACACCGACACAGCGGATTATTTATGTATCGGCGATTGCCGGTGCGGCCCGGATGGCCGCTGCCTCGGTTGCGGCCGTCCGGTTTCCGGCAGCACGGGCGATTACCCGTCTACCGGGGACAACAATTCAAATGACGAAAAGCCCGAACCGGTCACCCCACTGTCTGACTGAGTCTGTGCCGCCACGATTCCTCCCGAGGTAGCGATCTGGCGCTCAATCTGTGCCAAGGGCAACTGCAGCCCCAGATGCCGATCCATCACGCGCAGCAATGGCAGGATCTGGCGAGCCAAAACGGCCAGTTCGCCACTATCAATCATCGTCTCGGGGGAACGCAGTGCTGCAACGATGCGAGCCATATCGTCCGACACGCAGTACCCAGGACATCCCGCGCGGACTTCGGTAATCACCGTATTGCCACCGCAAATCCGAGCCTGACCAAGACGCTGATTCGCCAAGCCCAACAATTCGGCTGCCGTGCTGACAACATCGTCGGAAGTGCTCGCAACGCCGACACTGGCGGTAAGCCGGACTTTTTCGCCGCGCAACATGATTTGTCCGGCGGCCAGGCCTTTGCATACCTTTTTGCCAAAGCGCACGGCCTGAAGCAGGTCGACGCCGCGCGAAATAACACCGAGACGGGCTCCGCTGCATTGTCCGGCCAGATCGCGGGGGCCCAGCTTGGACAGCAGCAGCGAGGCAAAACGTTCCTCGATACGGACGGCAGCCTCTTGGCCAAAACGCGCGATCAACATCTCGCGCCCATCGATACCAAAGACCAGAGCCGACACGGGTTCCGTGACCGGAGCCAGTGTCATTCCGGCCAGCGCCTCGTCAAATTTCGCCCCGTTCAACAACG
>CAYUYI010000184.1:0-4986 GCA_964448995.1 uncultured Propionivibrio sp.
TTGGATCCCCGCCTTCGGCTGGATCATGGCACGATGCGGTCGTATTGTGTTGCCTCGAGTTATTTTGTGTCGCTTTCGGTCGGGCTGTCTTCTCGCCGGTTTGCAAGGGGGTGCGTCGTGGAAACAAAATGCCGGGTAGTGCTCTTCGGCGAGTGCATGATCGAGTTGCGCGGGCAGATGTTCGGCACCATGCAGCAGAATTTCGGTGGCGACACGCTGAATACGGCAGTTTATCTGGCGCGCCTCGGCAGCGACAGTGGCATCGAGGTGGCTTTCGCCACTGAGCTGGGGACGGATGCCTATAGCGACGCGATGCTGGCGGCGTGGGAGAAGGAGCGCATTGACACGAGTCTCGTGTTGCGCGAGGCCGGGCGCATGCCCGGGCTGTACACGATTCAGGTCGATGCGGCGGGCGAACGCACTTTTTACTACTGGCGCGATTCCAGCGCCGCCAAACACTATTTCGACGGACCGGGCAGTCCGCTCGAAGACCGGCTCGAGACGGTCGATGTGCTCTATTTCAGCGGAATCAGCCTGGCGGTGCTGTCGCCCGAGGCGCGGACGCGCCTGTTCGAGTGTGCTGATCGTCTGCGCACTCGGGGCGGGCGGGTGATGTTTGACAATAATTACCGGGCGCGGCTGTGGTCGGGGGGGAACGCAGAGGCGCAGGTTTGGTATGAACAGGCCTATGGTCGCTGCGATCTGGCGCTGATTACGCTGGAGGACGATCAGGCCCTGTTCGATATTGCCGATCACGATGCTGCGATCGCGCGAGCCTTCGCTTTGCCCGCATCGGAAGTGGTCATCAAATGCGGGGCCGCGCCAACGCTGGTGCGCGTGGCCGGGCAGCCGCCGGTTTCAGTCCCGGTATTCAGCGTAGCCAAAGTGGTCGATACCACGGGGGCGGGAGATTCGTTCGCCGGCGGCTATCTTGCCGCGCGTTTGCAGGGACTGAGTCCCGAAGTCTCCGCGCGATCGGGCAACAAACTGGCGTCGATCGTCATTCAGCATGCCGGTGCGATCATTCCGGCGGAGGCGATGCCAGTGTTCGTCTTTCTCTAGCGCGACGCGGCAATGCCTGCCGCCAGTGCCAGCAGGATGGCGCCGGTGGCGCGCTCGATCTGACGCACGTGCGCCATGAATCGCCGTACGACCGGTGGATGTCCTGCCGCCCGGGCAACGCCCAGATCCCACACGAGGACGGCCAGAAACATCCAGGCGCCGAAAGCGGCCTGAATGCTGAAGGGGGTGTTGGCCTCGAGGCCCAGTGAAAACAGGCTGGCGTAGAACAACGAGTTTTTCGGGTTGAGAATGCCCGAGGTAAAACCAGTGCGGAACTCTATCCACCAGTGCCGTGATGTATGGCTTGAAGTCGTCAGGAGATGCGTGGGCTGCGGCGGTGTTGAGGTGCCGGTCGAGTGGAGGATGCGCCAACCCAGCCAGGCGAGATAGGCGCAGCCGCACCACTTGAGCAGGGCGAACAGGCCCGATATTTCATTCAGGATCATCACGCCGCTGATGGCCAGCGCGATATAGCAGCCGTTGGCCAGCGCGATGCCGGCGCAGACGCCGCTGGCGATGCGCGGTCCGTTGACGATGGCGCTGCGCACGATGAGGAAGAAATCGGGGCCGGGGCTGAGCAGGGCGAGAAAATGTGCGCCCGCGATAATCAGGAATTGTTGCCAGAGATGCATGAGCGACTCCGTGTGCGGAATGCACGGAGTATCGTGCTGACGCGCCGCTCAGTCTTGAACGAAATTGCGGTTGCGCAGGCGGCGATATTCGCCTGGATTGACCGCCACGCGCTGTTTGAAAATGCGCTGAAAATGACTCTGGTCGGCGAAACCCAGTTGCTGCGCGATTTCCGCGAGCGGTAGCTCCTCGTCCAGCAATTGACGCGCACGCTGGATACGGCGGTCGATTTGCCAGGCGTGCGGGGTCATGCCGGGCCAGTTGCGGAAGGTGCGCAGCAGGTGGTAGCGGCTCATGCGGGCTTCGGCTGCCAAATCGTTCAGGTATAGCGTGTCACTGAGTCGGTCTTCAATCAATGCTCTGACCCGAGCCAGGGCAGTTGGAGCAGCCGGGGCCGGTGCGCGAGCAACGCTTTCCGTTTCCGGGATGAAGCAGTCGCCGACGAAGGTCAGCACAGCAGCCTCTTTGTCGCTATCGTGGCGCTGACTGAAAAGCGTTGCATTGAGTTCCGTCAGGCGAGCGTGCACGATTCGGCTGGGGATTTCCGAGCGTGGTTTCGGAACGTCTTGAACGTCGAGATCGCTGCATTCCTGAATGACCGAGGTAACCCAATCGGTGTCGAGATAGAGCATTTGATAGCTCCATCGTCCGTTGCCTTCGGGGTTGCAGCAGTGCGTTTCTCCGGCGGGGATGAAAACCACGTCGTTACGGATGAGTCGGCGGTGCTGGCGCCCATGCTGGAATACGCTCATGCCGTCATCGACGGCGCCGAGCGAGAGCATGGCGTGTGCATGCGGAGCGTAGCAGGCCACGCTGTCGCTTGCACAGCGGCTTTCGGCGAAGGGCAGATTGGCAGATCGCCAAAAACGGTGTGTGGTGGGTTGGGGCATGGCGGCTCGGGTTCTTCAGTCATACCTATTGTGGCTGATCGCCATGGCTTGCATTTTTCGCCACAGCGTGACTCGGCTGATGCCAAGTCGCGAACAGACTGCCTCGGCGGATTGCTTGGCCAGGAGATTGCGGATGATTTCCGATTCCATCTGTTTGAGCGAGCCATGGTCGGGAATGGTGATGAAGCCGGTTTCGGAAACGGCGTGTTCCTGTTCGCCAAGCGCCTCGGCGAGGTGGTGGGTGTCGGCCAGATCGGTTTCGCCATAGGCGATGACTTCGGCGAGGTTGCGCAACTGGCGGATGTTGCCGGGCCACGGGCGGGTTTTGAGAAGTTGTTTGGCGGCGGCAGTGAGTGTGATCGACCGGCCGGATTGGGCTGAAAAGCGTTGCAGGTAGTGTTCGAAAATCTGCGGAATATCCTCAATGCGTGCTCGCAGCGGCGGGATGCGCAGGGCGACGACGTTGATGCGGTAGAACAGGTCCTGGCGGAAGGAGCCGGAGAGCGTTTGCTGATACAGGTCGCGGTTGGTGGCCGAAATGATGCGCACATCCACCGGGATGATCTTGTCATCGCCGATGCGCATGATCTCGCGTTCTTGCAGCACGCGCAGGAAGCGGCTCTGCATTTCCGGCGCGAGTTCACCGATTTCGTCAAGGAAAAGCGTGCCCCCATGCGCCAGTTCGAACAGGCCGGGTTTCCCCCCCTTGCGTGCGCCGGTGAAGGCGCCGTCGACGTAGCCGAAGAGTTCGCTCTCCAGCAGGCTGGGCGCGATGGAGGCAATATTGACCGAGACGAACGGCCCGTTCTTGCGTTTGCTGTGATTGTGAATGCTTTGCGCAAAGACCTCCTTGCCGGTACCGGTTTCACCGAAGATCAGGAGATTCGAGTCATGGCCAGCGTAGGTTTTGGCGCGTGCGGTGAGTTGTTGCATGATCTCCGAGTCGCCGATCAGGTCCTTGAAGTGATAGCGGGCGAAAAGCCCTTTCTGATGGAAAGACGAGCGGATCTTCGATTCGGATGCCTGGATGCGTGAGACTTCGTGCAGCGTCAATACCTTGCCGTGGATGGTGTGGTCGAATTCGAGCGCGATGCTGCGGGCGATGACGTTATTGCCGTTGATCGCGGTGACCTGTTCTTTTTCGCCGGAATCGAGCACCGACAACGCGCGCGCGAAATCGGGCGTTCCCCCGGGTGAAGGCGAGCAGATGCGGCGTGCATGCCGGTTGAAAAAGCTGACTTCCTGCTTGGGGGTGACGGCGATGACGGCTTCATCGATGTTATCGATGATGGCGGCGAGTTGTGCGGCTTGTAGCTTCTCCCGCTTTTTGGCATCGAGGATGCGCAAGGCTTCTTCGAGCGCCGCTCGGATCGAGGTCCGGCCGTTCTCCAGAAAGATGGCCCTGACGCCCAGCGAGCGTGCTGTTTCAAAGGCGACGCGGCAACCGATGATGGCTTCGAAGCCTTCGCGAACCAGCTGGCGAACCATGGATTCTGTGCCTTCTTCGTCGGGTTGCGGACGAATGCTGACGTGGGCGTCGAGGATCAAGAAATCGCCAGTGGCGCCGCTGAACAGGTTGGCGCGACTGACGATGCCGATGCGTCGAAAACCTTCGGCAGTGAGGTTGCTCAGATGCGTCAGCAACTCGTTGAGCGACATCGAAATCTCGACGATGCTGATGCCGCTGACTTGCCTGGCCTGCTCGGCAAGGCCACCGCGCGTAACGACGACCTCGATCCCGGGATGATTGCGGATGGTTCTTTCGGCGCTGGCGTCGTCCGAAGTCTCAATCGCAATCTGGATACCGAGTTCGGCGGCCACTTCCGGCGCGATGTCGGAGAGGCTCTGCATCGGGCTGAGCAGGAGAATCGGCATCATGATGGTGAGAGAAAATTGCGGTTAAAGCACGACTGTAACAGTCTGTAGCAGAATTGCAATTACAGATGTTTCAAATTTGAAATGTCGATGAAGTCGTGGGCGTTAAAAAACAATGGTTTATGTTTGGCACAGGGTTTGCTATCCATAGGAACCCGCTCCAGAGGGGTGAGATGCGCCGGCGCGCATCTGGGAGTGCTTCGAGTCCAGAGAATTTCGATCAACTCAAACAATAGGGGATGCACGATGATTTCAGGTTTTGCCAAAAAAATGATGGTTTGCGCCATGGGCGTCGCGATGTGTGTGGCGGTCGGCTCGGCCGCAGCGGCGGATGTGATCAAGATCAAGATTGCTTACGGGAACAACGTCGGCGAACCGAATGACAAGGCGGTGCGCGAGTGGGGCCGTCTGATGAAAGAGCGCAGCAAGGGCCAGGTGGAGTTTCAGTACTTCCCAAGCTCACAACTCGGTTCGCAGAAGGACGTCACCGAGCAACTGACGATCGGCTCGAACGTGATCACGATTTCCG
>CAYUYI010000185.1:0-2705 GCA_964448995.1 uncultured Propionivibrio sp.
TTCGGGCGGGCAATCATTCTTCGACAAGGCCGAGATCAAGGACATCACTTCGTACTTGCGCCTGCTGGCCAACCCCGACGACGATCCGGCTTTCATCCGCGCGGTGACGACGCCGAAGCGGGGGGTTGGTAGCACGACACTGGAGGCGCTGGGCACCTATGCCGGCGAGCGGCACATCTCCTTGTTCGAAGCCGCTTTCGAGGAAGGTTTCGCACTCCGTGTGCAGCCGCGCCAATTAGGGCCGTTGCAGGAGTTTTGCCAGTTCATCAACCGCATCGAGTCGCGCGCGCAACGCGAACCGGTGGACGCTGTGATGAATGACCTGCTCGCCGCGATTGGCTACGAAGCCTGGCTGCTGGCCGAAGAAGACCGCAAGGTCGCGTTGACCCGCTGGGACAACGTGCAGGAGTTGGTGCAGTGGTTGGTGCGGCGCGGCGAGGAGGACAAGAAAAACCTCATCGAACTGACCCAGATGATTGCGCTGATCAACATGCTCGACAAGCAGGAAGGCGGCGAAACTCCCAATGCCGTGCAACTGTCGACGCTGCATGCTTCGAAAGGCCTGGAGTTCAAGCACGTCTTCCTGATCGGTGTCGAGGAGGGGGTGCTACCGCACCGCGAATCGATGGAACCGGCCAAGCTGGAGGAAGAGCGCCGCCTGATGTACGTCGGCATCACCCGCGCGCAGCGTTCGTTGCACATCAGCTATGCCGAGCGGCGCAAGCAGGGACGTGATTTCATCCCCGCCGAGCCGTCGCGCTTCATCGCCGAAATGGGCAAGGACGATCTGCGGTTTACCGGCGGCAAGAGCGCCAGCGAACCCGACAAGGCCAGCAGTTCGGCGCGGCTGGCGGCAATGAAGGCGATGCTGGCGGGAAAACCGGCCTAGGTTGACGGTACCCGCTTGCCCGTTGCTGAATCGAAAGCGTGCAGGCGATCCGGTCGCGGGGTGACATGGATGGTGCTGCCGAGGGCAGGGACGGATTGGGCTTCATCGGTCCGGATGATGACCAGTTCGTCGCCTTCCCCGTGTTGCCAGCGGCCGTAAATCAGGCGTTCGGCACCGAGTATTTCCAACGCGTCCACGGTCAGTGCCCAACCGGTCGGGGTGATGTCGAGGTGCTCGGGGCGGATGCCGACGGTAATACCGGGGGTTCCGCCCGGAACATTGCGAATCAAGTTCATCGGTGGCGAACCGATGAACGTGGCAACGAAAGTTGAAGCCGGACGTGAATACACTTCCTCGGGGGTGCCGAACTGTTCCATGACGCCGCCGTTCATGACGATCATGCGATGGGCCAGCGTCATGGCTTCGACCTGATCGTGAGTGACGAAAAGCGACGTAATACCGAGTTCCCGGTGCAGTTTCTGGATTTCCAGGCGGGTATGCGCGCGCAACTTGGCATCCAGGTTGCTGAGCGGTTCGTCGAACAGAAAGACTTGTGGCTGGCGAACGATGGCGCGGCCCATGGCGACGCGCTGGCGCTGGCCGCCCGAAAGCTCACGCGGCTTGCGCGCCAGAAACGGGCCGAGTTCGAGGATTTTTGCAGCTTTGTCGACCCTCGCACGGATTTGATCCATCGGTACCTTGGCAATCTTGAGTCCGTAGGCCATGTTGTCGAAGACGTTCATGTGCGGATAGAGCGCATAGTTCTGGAACACCATCGCAATGTCGCGCTCGGAGGGTTCGAGGTCGTTGACGACGCGCTCGCCGATCATGATCTCGCCGCCGCTGATTTCTTCCAGTCCGGCGACCATCCGCAACAGCGTCGATTTGCCGCATCCGGAGGGGCCGACGACCACGACGAATTCGCCGTTATGGATCTCGGCGCTGACGCCATGAATGACCTGATTGGCGGTTTTGCCGCTACGGTAGGATTTGAAGACCTTGTTGAGGGTAATTGAGGCCATGTTGTCCGCTGTTTTCGATGTTCTTGTGAGGCACGGACTTACCGTACCCCGGATGAAAAATCACTTTTCGGTGTCGACCAGTCCCTTGACGAACCATTTCTGCATCAGGATGACGACGAGCGCCGGCGGCAGCATGGCCAGAATAGCCGTGGCCATGACGACGTTCCATTCGGTATAGGCTTCGCCGCCGATCAATCGCTTGATCCCCATCACCACCGGGTACATGTCCTCCTGTGTGGTCATCAACAGCGGCCAGAGATACTGGTTCCAGCCATAAATGAACTGGATGACGAAAAGCGCGGCGATGCTGGTGGCCGAGAGCGGGATCAGCACATCGCGGAAGAAACGCATGGGGCCGGCGCCGTCGATGCGTGCCGCTTCGACCAGTTCGTCGGGCACGGTGAGAAAGAACTGGCGAAACAGGAAGGTGGCCGTGGCCGAGGCAATCAGCGGGATGGTCAGCCCGGCATAGGTGTTAAGCATGCCGAGCGAAGCGACGACCTCGTAGGTAGGGCCGATGCGGACTTCCACCGGCAGCATCAGCGTGATGAAAATCAGCCAGAACACCGTGTTGCGGAAGGGGAAGCGAAAGTAGACGATGGCAAAAGCGGAAAGTAGCGAGATCGCTGTCTTGCCGATGGGGATGATCAGCGCGGTCACCAGACTGACCCACATCATGCGCGCTGCACCGGAAAGGTTGGAGCCCGCGCTGGTTTCGCCCCCGAAGAGAGCCGTCCGATAGGTTTCGATCAAGTTGGTCCCGGGAATCAGGGACATCGGAATCGACTGCGTGA
>CAYUYI010000185.1:2805-4944 GCA_964448995.1 uncultured Propionivibrio sp.
TAGGTTTCGATCAAGTTGGTCCCGGGAATCAGGGACATCGGAATCGACTGCGTGATCTGCTCGGCCGTTTGCGTGGAGGCCACGAAGGTCAGGTAAAGCGGAAAGGCGATGATGATGACGCCCAGCGCCAGAATCAGGTGCGAGACGAACGTCAGGCCGGGGCGGCGTTCAACCATGTCAGTACTGCACTTTCTTTTCGACGAAACGGAACTGGATGATGGTCAGGACGACGACAATGACCATCAGAATGACCGATTGAGCCGCTGAGCCGCCCATGTCCATGGCCTTGAAGCCGTCGTAGTAGACCTTGTAGACCAGGATGGCGGTGTCTTTTCCCGGTCCGCCCTTGGTGGTGGCATCGACAATGCCGAACGTCTCGAAAAAGGCGTAGACGATATTGATCACCAGCAGGAAAAAAGTGGTCGGCGACAGCAACGGGAAAACGATCGTCCAGAACCGCCGCCAGGGCGAGGCGCCGTCAATGGCTGCCGCCTCGATGAGCGACTTCGGGATCGACTGCAGGCCGGCGAGGAAGAACAGGAAGTTGTAGGAAATCTGCTTCCAGACCGCCGCCACGACGATCAGGGTCATGGCATGGTTGGAATTCAACAGATGATCCCAGTTGATGCCGAGCGCACGCAGCCAGAACGCGATGACGCCCATTGGCGAGGCGAACATGAATACCCAGAGGACGCCGGCCACGACCGGGGCCACGGCGTAGGGCCAGATCAGCAGCGTCTTGTAGATGCGCTCGCCGCGCACGACGCGATTCGCCATGACCGCCAGCAGCAAAGAAAGGGCAAGACCACAGACCGCCACCAGAATGGAAAAGACCGCGGTGGTTTTGAAGGAGGCGAGATAGCTCGGGTCATCGAACAGTTGCCGGAAGTTATCCAGCCCGACAAATTCGCGGCTACCGCCGAACGGCGCATCCATCATCACGCTCTGCAACAACGCTTGGGCGGCGGGCCAGTAAAAGAAGATCAGGACAATGGCCAGTTGCGGCGCAACAAGCGCCCAGGGCAGCCAGCGGGATTTGAAGCGGACGCGTTTTTCCATGAGAGGGTGCCCGGCCATCCGGCCGGGCGGGATCAGGGGTTATTTGTTGGTTTTGGCGAAACGGTCAAGTTGCTCGTTGCCGCGTTTGACGGCGCTGTCGAGCGCTTCCTTGGGCGACTTTTTGCCCGACCAGACCTGTTCGAGTTCTTCGTCTACGATGGTCCGGATCTGGACGAAGTTGCCGAGGCGAATGCCGCGCGACTTGTCGGTCGTCTTGCGGATCATTTGCGTGACCGCCACATCGGTCCCCGGGTTTTGACCATAGAAACCGCTCTTTTCAGTCAACTCGTAGGAGGCGATGGTGACGGGCAGATACCCCGTGCGCTGGTGGCTCTTGGCCGCTTCTTCCGGACGCGACAGGAAAGCGAAGAACTGGCCGACACCCTTGTATTCCGCTGCTTTCTTGCCCGACATCACCCACAGGCTGGCACCACCAATCACCGTATTCTGCGGCGCGCCTTCGACATCCGGATAATAGGGTAGCGGCGAGATCCCGAATGCAAATTTGGCATTGCGCTTGACGTTGCCATAGAGCGCCGAGCTGGCCGTGAACATCGCGCATTCGCCGGAAACGAAGGTGGCATCGGGTGCATTGGCCCGGCCTTTGTAAACGAACAATCCCTGCTTGGCCATGTTGGAGAGATTCTCGATATGGCGGACATGCAACGGGGAATTGAAGACCAGACGAGCATCGGCGCCGCGCATGCCGTTGCCCTTGGTGGCGAATTCGACGTTATGCCAGGCCGAGAAGCTTTCGAGTTGGGTCCAGCTGGACCACGCGGTGGTGAACGGGCAGGCATGACCGCTGGTCTTGAGCTTGGCGGCGGCTTGCGCCACTTCGATCCAGGTGGCGGGTGGTTTGTCGGGATTCAGGCCGGCCGCCTTGAAGGCATCCTTGTTGTACAGGAAGACCGTGGTCGAACTGTTGAACGGGAAGCTCAGCATCTGTCCGTTCGGCGCCGTGTAGTAGCCGGCGACCGCAGGCACGTAGGCGGCCGGATCGAACTTGACACCGGCGTCGGCCATCACCTTGCCGACCGGCACGATGGCGCCCTTGCTGGCCATCATGGTGGCGGTGCC
>CAYUYI010000186.1:0-4919 GCA_964448995.1 uncultured Propionivibrio sp.
CGCTGATCGAGCTGGAAATCGGTATCGAATCGTGCAGCGATGCCGTCTTGCGCGAATGCCTGCGCGGCCATGATTTTGCCTGCACCGCCAACGCGATCCGACGGGCCGCAAGCCGCGGCCTGCACGTCACCGGTCACCTGTTGCTCGGCCTGCCGCTCGAAACCCACGAAAGCCTGGTTGCCGGCGCCCGCGCTTTGGCCGATTTGCCGATCGATGCACTGAAATTTCACCAGTTGCAGATTGTGCGCGGCACGCGCCTGGCCAACCAGTATCGCAGTGCCCCGGACAGCGTTCCGCTGCTTTCGCCGGATGCGTATCTGGACGCAGTTGTCGCCATCCTCGAGCACCTGCCGCCAACAATGAAAATCCAGCGACTGGGGAGCGAAGTGCCGCCGGCGCTGCGCGTTTCGCCCGATTGGGGCATGCGCCTCTCGCGCTTTCCCGAAGCATTGGAAACACGGTTAAATCAGCGACAGACATGGCAATCCCGCCTTTTCATGCCCCCCGGAAACTGATTCCGGTAGCGCTTGTCGAACGATTGGGAACCGCCGCTCCGGTCACCAAAACCATGAAATAAGTCACAGGCGCCAAATACCGCTACCGGTAAAATGCCATTATCAAAAATAGCGCAGATGTCATGAGCCCAAGCCGCACTCGATTCGTTCTCCATGCCACCGTGTCAGGAAATACGCCCCGACCTGCCGGCATGGACAAGTTCAGCGCCGGAAATCCGGTCGAGCGCCGGCTCAATCGGATTGAACGCGTGGCCGCGGCCTACGGTGGCACCATCAAGGAACGTGGCGACGACCTGATCTGGATCCATTTCACTGCTGCCGATGCCGCCCTGTTCTGTGCCTGCGAGATGCAGCACCGTTGCGCCGCCCTTCCGCAACTCTCAGGACAGCCGCTGGCGCTGCGCATTGGCATCCACCATGGCCTGTTGCATCAGCGCGCCCAAGACAAGGCCGACGACACCGCTGAAATTGCCTCGACACTCGCGGCCCTCGACGACGGCATCGTCGTTTCAGGCGATTTCGCTGCCGGCCTCAATGCCGATTTGCGCAAGATCCTGCGCCCATTGCGCTTGCCAAACATCGAGCATTCCGTTCTGCAGGCCGACTGGCGCAGCGAAATTCCTTCCTCGGCCTACGGCGGCGAATCGCGCTGGCCGGCCTCGACGCACCCATCAGCAAGCCGGGGCCGACGCGCACTGCTGCAGTGCGGCCTCAAAACCGTCGAACTGACGCCGACGCATCCGGTCGTCACTGTTGGCCGCGACCCTCAGAACGATCTGGTTCTCGCCGACGATCGGATCTCGCGTCATCACGCCCGGATTGAATTGCGCGACAAGGAAACCGTACTGATCGACGAGAGCACCAACGGCACCAGCGTCCAATACGAGAATGGCGCGGAATTCCTCGTCAGAAAAGATGCTTTCCCATTAAAGAACAAGGGATTGATTTTCTTCGGACGCTCCAGCGACGGCGATCGTCGTGGCGGAATCCGCTTCGAAATTCTCTGACACCTGATCTTTTCGAACAGGCGGGTTCCCATAACATCGTGTCCGGCAACGGCTCCTTGCCCCGGCACCGGACACCCGTGACTCACCGATGATATTGACCGCCCTCCGGTGCCATCGTCGCGCTCGATATCATCGTAATTTCCCACAAGTCAGCCTCTCGCTTGCACCCAAGCCCCGCTAGCGGGTAAACCAGCCCAGCGGAACTAAGGTAATGGCGGGGAATACGATCAGCAACATCAACACCAGCAACTCCACGACAACGAGTGGCCAGAGTTTCTTGACCAGATCGCCCAGCGAGATGTTCGCGACGCCACAGCCCACATAAAGCACGGTCCCGACAGGCGGTGTAATCAGACCAATAACCAGGTTCAGGGTCATCACCAGTCCAAAGTACACGGGATCAATGCCAACGCTCTTGACCAACGGCACGAAGATCGGCGTAAAAATCAGCATGGCTGGCACCAGATCCATCACCATGCCAAGGAACACCAGGAAGACGTTAATCACCAGAATCAAGGTCAGCGGCGAAGAAGCGAATCCGGACAGCGCACTGGCAATCGCCTGCGGCACGCCGGCCGTCGTCACCACCCAGGCGGCGCTCGTCGCCGTCGAGGCGACCAGCAGTACCATCCCGGTGGTTTTGGCCGTGCCGACCAGGACGTGGGCGATGTCCTTGAGGCCCAATTCTTTGTAAATCACCGTCGAGATGAACAGCGCGTACATCACCGCCACGCAACCGGCCTCGGTTGGTGTGAAGATGCCGAAACGAATGCCCCCGACAATAATGATTGGCATGAACAACGCAAAAATGGCGTTCTTGATGGCCAGGAACAACTCGGCCTTGCTCGCTTTCTTGCCCACTGGGAACTGGTTCTTCTGCGACAGGTAATACCAGAAAAGCATCAGTGCGCCCGCCAGGATCAGACCGGGAACGATCCCAGCCATGAACAGCCGCCCAATCGAAACCTGCCCGGCCACGCCATAAAGGATGAAGGGGATGCTGGGCGGAATGATCGGCGCGATCATGGCCGCCGCGCAGATCAGGGCCGTCGACAGCGCCCGGTCATAGCCCATCTGAACCATCATTGGAATCAGGATGGCACCCAGCGCAGCGGCATCCGCAACCGCCGAACCAGAGAGCCCGGCAAAGATGGTGCTGGCAATGATCACCACGTAACCCAAGCCACCGCGCACATGGCCAACGAGCGTGGCGACGAAATGCACGATTCGCTTGGAAATGCCGCCATAGCTCATGATCTCGCCAGCCAGAATGAAGAACGGAATCGCCAGCAGCGTAAAACTGTTGGCGCCGTAAATCACCGACTGGGCGACGAACTGCGGTTCGAAATTGTCGATGGCAAACAGCAGCGCGACGGCGACAAGCACCAGGGTATGCGCGATCGGTACGCCGATCGCCAGGAACCCGAACAGCGCGGCAAGAAACAAAAAGATGAGTGAAAGGCCTTCCATTTCAGCAATATCCCTTCCTGATGGGCTGAAAAACTCGTCGTGCCTGAACGAACCGGATCAGTTCAGTCAGCGCGCAACTCTTTATAGGTTTGGTAGAGCGTGATGAACACCAGGCACACCGCGCAGACCACCAGTGCTGCCGAAATGTACGAGAACGGCAAACCCGTCGCCGCGCTGACGTTTTTGTCGGTCACCTTGACGACATCGATGCCACCGACGATCAGCACCCCCATGGCGAACAGCACGCACACGCTGGAAATGACCAAGAACACTTTCTGGACTGGTTTTGGCAGCTTGCTGGTCAGCAGATCTACCTTGATGTGCAATCCTTCCAAACCGGCCAGAATGGCACCGAGAAAAATCACCCAGACGAAAAGATTGACCGCAATCTCTTCGCTCCAGGTCAACCCGGTATTCAGGACGTAGCGCATCACCACGTTGACGAAAACCACCAGGACAATAGCCGCCATGGCCGAAGCCGTGACAAACGCAAGAATCTTGTCGAATACACGCAACATCTGAATCCCCCACTACGACAGACTATTCCCGCGAAAAGCCGGCGGCACCTTTGCAAAGGAGACGCCGCCGGACCTCACGCACAGATACGGTTGTTGTTATTTGACCTTTGCCACTTCGGCGACCACCTTGTCCAGGCGCTCCTTGCCGATATCGCCCGCGAACTTCTCGTAAATTTCCTTCGCCGAAGCCTTGAATTTTTCGAGATCCTGCGGCGCGACCTCATTGATCGCGATCCCTTTCTTCTTCATCAGGTCGAGATACTTGGCGTTGTTTTCGCGATTGACCTTCCGCTCGTATTCACGCGTTTCCAGTGCAATCTTCTGGACCAGCTTCTGATCGTTGGGCGAGAGCTTGTCCCAGCTCTTCTGGCCAATCATCAGCACGAATGGCGTGTAGAAATGGCGGGTGATCGACAAGTACTTCTGCGCCTCATAAAAGCCCGCGTCATAGATCAGCGTATTGGGATTTTCCTGGCCGTCGATCACCTTCTGCTCAAGCGCCGTAAAGACCTCATTAAAGGGCAGTGGCGTGGGGTTGGCGCCCCACTTCTTGAACGATTCCAGGTGGATCGGATTCTGCATGGTGCGAATCTTCAGCCCCTTAAGATCATCCGGCGTGTTGATCGGCTTCTTGCTGTTGGTGATGTTGCGGAAACCGTTTTCCCAATACACCAGGCCAATCAGCCCGGTTCCCTTGAGCGTACTGAGAATTTCCTGCCCGGCAGGGCCGTCCAGCACCGTGTCGGCGATCTTCTCGCTGGTAAACAGGAAGGGCAGATCGAACACCAGGAAGGTCTTGGTCGTATTGGCGATCGGTGCCGACGACGTCACCATTATGTCCAGCGTGCCCATTTTCAGCGAGTCCATCATGGACACGTCGTTACCCATCTGCCCATCCGGGAAGATGTTCATCTTGATGCGACCGCTGGTTTCCTTCTCGATCAGTTCCTTGAACTTGGCGAGGCCGAGCCCGTGCGAACTGCCGGTCAGGCTCGATCCGAGTCCCGCCTTCAGCGTAACGGGCTTTTCCTGAGCCTGTGCGGCCGTTCCAGCGCCAAGCAGCATGAATGTCGCGCTCACAACCAGGGAAACGACCGACGATGAGAATCTTTTCATTGCATTTTCTCCTTTGTAGAAAAATACGTACAACCCTCAACCTTCATGAACCGATTTTCATCGGCCGACCAACCTACGGAAAATTTCATCCCGCTTTTCCGACCGCCTCCGCTCGCGATCACTCAAACACATGGCATTTCGATCAATATAAAAAAATAACAACAACTCAACTCAATTTTTAGATCGATCCATAAAAAAATGAAAGCTACCTGCTCGGCAACAAATCGTCAACATTTCGCCCGCAGCGTTACCGCCCCATCCATCCGCCATCGACGGTGATGATGGTTCCATTG
>CAYUYI010000187.1:0-4902 GCA_964448995.1 uncultured Propionivibrio sp.
CGGATGCAGGTTATCGGCCTGGAAAAGCTCGCGCCGGGCAGCGATGCCCTCAAGTAGGAAATTGACGCGAGCGATCCTGCGACTTTTTGCGATCTCGGCGAACGTCCGTTCGAATTCGGCGGCATAGGCACCGTAGTTCGGCGGGAGGCGTTGCCCGACCAACAGCACGCGCGCATTGGCTTTTAGCGCCATGTCCACCATGGCGCCGAGATTGTTGTTGAGTGTCGCGATCGGGAGTCCGCGCAGGCCGTCGTTACTGCCCAGCGCGATGACGACGATGCGCGGCGAGTGGCGGGTGATTGCCGCTGGCAGACGGGAAAGACCGCCGCTTGAGGTTTCCCCCGAGATGCTGGCATTGACGACGCTATAATCGAGCCGTCTTTCCTGTAGTCGTTTCTCCAGCAGGACGGGCCAGGCAGCTTCCTGGCGGATGCCGTAACCGGCGGACAGGGAATCGCCGAAAATGAGGATCGTACGCGCTGCCAGTGCGCTCATCGGCAGTGCCGTGGCGAGAATGAACAGTACGCAGCGGAAAATGCGTTTCGGGAAGAATGGAATCATGAACGCAACGAAGGATAATGTGGTTGAAGTCTCGGGGCTGTGCAAGCAGGTCGACAACGGAAGCGAGCCGCTCGTCATTCTGCACGAGAATTCATTCTCGGTGGCGGCTGGCGAAACGGTGGCGGTAGTCGGTGCTTCGGGTTCAGGCAAGTCGACGCTGCTCGGTTTGCTGGCGGGCCTTGATCTTCCGACCGGTGGAAAAATTGTCGTTGCCGGTGAGAACCTGGCTGTACTGGACGAGGATGCGCGAGCCATGTTGCGTGGTCGATTGCTGGGGTTTGTCTTTCAGTCCTTCCAGTTGCTGCCGTCGCTGACCGCCATCGAGAACGTCATGCTGCCATTGGAACTGGCCGGTGTCGCCCATGCTCGCGAGACGGCTGCGTTCTGGCTCGATCGCGTTGGCTTGTCACATCGGTTGCGCCATTATCCGAAACATCTTTCGGGCGGCGAGCAGCAGCGGGTTGCCCTGGCACGGGCCTTCGCACCGCAGCCGAAACTGATTCTGGCCGATGAACCCACGGGCAACCTTGACGCCGCGACGGGCCACCAGATTATCGAACTGATGTTTGCCATCAACGCAGAACGGGAGACGACGCTGATTCTTGTGACGCACGACGAGGAAATTGCGGCGCGCTGTCATCGCCGTTTGCGAATGCAGGCCGGACGGGTCGAGGAAATCGCATGATTGCGTTACCCAGCCAACCGTGACCGCGTTCTTGCGCCGCTCCGTAAAATGATATGAAATGAGATTGTCCGCCACAGCGGCGAGCACGAACGCGGAGGGGGCATGGCTGAATATCCCGGGCTTGAGCTATTTCAGGAAGATCGCTGTCTGTTGGTGACGCTGTCGTTGTCGGGATCGAGACAAAATCTGGACGAAGTCGCGGTTCGTGCTCATGTGGCCGATGCGGGTTATGCTGGATGGGCGCTGTTCGATGAGGCGGTAGCGCAGTTACTGGCGGCATGGCATCACGGTGGCGAGTGTCAGCGCCTGCTGCTTGGTGAACAGCGAGACGCGGCATTTTCGCTCGAAATCTCCAGCGATGCCATGCAAGTCTGGCTTGCCCTGACTCCCGCGTGTGGCGGGAAAACCGTGCTTCCCGAGGATGTCTTTCTTGCTCTGGGTGAAGCCGGAGTGACGGCTGGTGTCGATACCGAAGTGATCACCACCGTTTGCAGAACGAACGTTGTCGATCGGGTGCTCGTCGCTTCGGGCGTACCCGCTGTTGATGGTGATGACGCGCACTTCGAACTGCTGGTCAGCGATGCGCGAGATCGTTCGCCGCAAGTCAATGAGCACGGGTTCATCGATTTCCGTGAACTCGGTGAAATTCCGGTTGTGACTGCCGATCAGCCGCTCATGCGGCGTATCCCGGCGACACCCGGTCAACCGGGTTGCAACGTGCGTGGTGAATCCATCGAGCCTCAACCCGGATGTGACCGGGCGTTCTCGGATCAACTGATTGGTGCCTATGTCGATAAAGACGACGCCAATCTGTTGCGAGCGGTGTTCAGCGGCCAGCCGGTGTGTAGTGCGAACGGCGTTAACATCGAGCATGTTTTGCATTTGCGTAATGTCAATATGGCGACGGGCAATATCGCCTTCGACGGCACCGTGCAGATTGATGGTGAGGTGTTGCCGGGCATGAAGGTCAACGCAACCGGCGACATTATTGTCGGCGACGTGGTTGATGGTGCGATCCTGGACGCGGGGGGCGACATTCAAGTCGGTGGTGGCGTCATTGCCAAGGCCAGCGTACGTGCGGCGGGGTCGGTGACAGTGCGCTTTGTCGAGAATGCCCGCGTTTATGCGGGAAGCACGCTGGCAGTGGAGGATTCGGCATTGCAGGCTGACTTGCAGGCCAATAACCAGATCCTCGTCGGGCTGAAAAATCAACATGGCAAGCTCGCCGGCGGCTCGGCGCGTGCGATGTTGCTGATCCGTACGCCGATACTTGGCTCAGCGACGGGCGGCGTCACACAACTGGTGCTGGGCGTCAATCCAGTACTCGATGCGAAGTATCACGATCTCCTGCAATTGATCGAACAGCGCAAGGTGGATGAGGACAAGCTCGACAAGCTGGTCAAGCACCTCCTCAAGCAGGGGGACAAGAGCGGTATGCTGGAACGGGCCAATGCTTCGTGGCAAGCGGCGATCAAGGCCTGGGGGGAACTGTTGCCGCAACGTGAGGCGCTGGAGAAGGAGATGGCGCAGATGGTGGCGGCGCGCGTCGAGGTTGGCGATGCTGTCGCCGGTGCCGTCGATATGGCCTTTGGAAAGAAGCTGCTACGCCAGCGACAAAGTCTCGGTGCCGGTACTTTTTCGTTGCAGGGCGATCAAGTCGTGTTTGCCGATGCGACGGGCCATGCCGTTCTGCTTGCCTGATACTGGTGTTCAGTTGGCCAGAATGCTGCGTGCGGCGGCAATGCCGCTCCGGATAGCCCCCTCGATTGTGCCGGGGTAGTCCGCGTAGACATAGTCGCCGGCCAGCCACAGGCCCGGCAGTAGTGTCTTTGTCGCTGGGCGCGTCAGGTTCGGGCGGCACGAGAAGGTGGCGCGCCGTTCGCGCAATACTTTGTGCCACGACGGTTCAGGCAAGCGATGGCCCAGCGCTGTTTCGAGTTCGCCGTGCAGGGTGGTACAAAGTGTGGCGTTGTCGAGCGCATCCCAAGGACCATTGGCGCTAAGGACGAAGCTCATGACGCCGTGCGCGCCGCCAAGCAGGCCGCGGTCGAAAACCCATTGCCCGAGATGTTTGGCATGGCGGCGTTCGAGACCAAGCATTGGGAACGGAAGCGTGATCTCAGGTGGATAGCCCAGGTAGGCACATCCGATCGGTTCGTAGGTGTAGGTTTCGAGTAGTTGGGCAATGGCAGCCGTCTCAGCGTGTTTGGCGAGGAGCGGCTGTGCGTGTTGTGGTGCCGTGGCCAGGACGATACCGTCGAACTGTTTGCCATCGACGATTCGCGTCGGGGTGATGGCATCGATGCGTGAGGCGAGCCGGATCGTGCCACCGTGTGATTCGATGAACCGCGACGCAGCATTCGGAAAAACCTGGTCAAGGTCGGTTGCTGGCAGCAATAGATCGGTGTCCGCGCGTTGTCCGCCGAGACTGTTGCGCAAGACGTTGGCGAAGATCTGTGCCGAGGCTTTTTCGGGGATCGTGTTCAGCGCCGCCAGACACAGCGGCTCCCACATCAGTCGGCGTAATGCGCCGCGTTGGTCGTGCTGATCGAGCAACTCGGCCGTACTACAGTCAGCTTCGAGCCGAAAGCCGCCATGCTGCAGCGCTTGCATGAAGCGCGCGGCACGGACTTTCTCGCCAAGTGTGCAGCCTCGGGCGAGCGCCAGTCCGATAGCGAGATTGAGCGGTGCAGGCAACTGCGGCAGGCGCAGGTGGAAACCTTCGACGGGATGTCGCAAATCGAGCGGCAGGCGGCGCAGGAGCTTTTCCGGCTCAGCACCGACGAGGCGCATCAGACGGAGTGTTTCGTGATAGGCGCCGACGAGGATGTGCTGGCCGTTATCCAATGCCTGGCCGTTGATGGCGACACTGCGCGCTCGGCCACCGAGATGCCGGGCCGATTCGAACAGTGTGACGCGAGCGCCGGCGGCGCACAGTTCAACCGCTGTGGCAAGTCCTGCCCAGCCACCACCGATGACCGCGATGCTGCGCGGCACCGTCATCGGTTCAACCCTTGATCCACGTGAGGCCCGCGAGCCACAGCTTGCGCAGAGGAGAAAGCGAGACCCGCTGCGAGAGAACCTGATTGGCATCACGCTTGATCTCTGTGAGCGTAGCGCGGTAAATGGCAGCCATGATCAAGCCGGCACGTTGCGGTTTTCGGTCACGTTCGGGAAGCTGGCGCAGGGCCTCGGCATAATAGGTCTCGGCGCGTTCGATCTGGAATTCCATCAGGCGCCGGAATTTATCCGGGAAGTCAGCAGGTGGGGTTGCTGACAGGAGTTCGGCGTCAACGATGCCAAAACGCGCCAGCTCGTCTTGCGGCAGATAGACCCGACCGCGGCGGGCATCCTCGCCGACATCGCGGATGATGTTGGTTAGTTGAAAGGCCAGGCCAAGGTCGTGTGCGTACTTCAGCGTACGGCGATCCTCGTGGCCGAAGATTTCCGCTGCCAGCAGACCGACGACGCTGGCGACGCGGTAGCAGTAGAGCGACAAGGTTTTGAAGTCTGGGTAGCGTGACTGATGCAGATCCATCTCCATCCCGTCGATGATTTCCAACAACAGTTCCTTCGGCAGGCTGAAACGCGGCAATACCTTCTGTAGTGCCCGAGTGACCGGATGTTCAGGCAGGCCGGCGTAAAGGCGGTCGAGT
>CAYUYI010000188.1:0-4877 GCA_964448995.1 uncultured Propionivibrio sp.
GGCGACTTGCTGCGATTGACTTCGGACGCGAGGTCGAACAACACGGCACACGCTTCGGGCGTATTGAAGTCATCGTCCATTGCCGACTGGAACCGCTGGGCATGCGCCTCGCTCCAGTCGATAGCCACCTCCACTGCCGGCACGGCCTAGAGTGCGGTATAGAGGCGCGACAAGGCACCGCGCGCGTCGTCAAGATGCTTATCCGAGTAGTTGAGCGGACTGCGATAGTGGGCACGCAAGATGAAAAAACGGACCACTTCGGCATCGTATTTCTTGAGTACTTCGCGAATCGTGAAGAAGTTGCCAAGCGACTTGGACATTTTTTCGTCATCGACACGCACGAAACCGTTGTGCATCCAGTAGTTGACGAACTGGCACTGGTGCGCCCCTTCGGACTGGGCGATCTCGTTTTCGTGGTGCGGGAACTGCAAGTCCTGACCGCCGCCGTGGATGTCGAAACGCTGCCCGAGCAAATGCGAACTCATCGCCGAACACTCGATGTGCCAACCCGGCCGCCCTTTGCCCCAAGGCGAATCCCAGTGCGGCTCATTCTCCTTGGCATGTTTCCAGAGCACGAAGTCGAGCGGATCGTTCTTGGCCTGATCGACGTCCACGCGCTCGCCGGCGCGCAGGTCGTCGAGCGATTTGCCGGACAGCTTCCCGTAACCCGGGAACTTGCGCACCGAGTAATTCACGTCGCCATCCGGGGCTTTGTAGGCCAGACCATGGGTTTCAAGCTGGCCGATCAATTCAAGCATCTGCGGCACGTATTCGGTCGCACGCGGCTCGTGGTCCGGCCGCTGCACGCCGAGCGCATCGGAGTCCTCGTTCATGAACGCGATGAAACGGTTGGTCAACTCACCGATGCTCTCACCGTTTTCATTGGCCCGCTTGATGATCTTGTCGTCGATATCGGTAATGTTACGCACATAGGTCAGATCGAAGCCACTGGCGCGCAGCCAGCGTTGCACCATGTCGAACACCACGAGCACCCGCGCATGCCCCAGATGGCAGTAGTCGTAAACAGTCATGCCGCAGACGTACATGCGGACTTTGCCCGGCTCGATGGGAACAAAATCCTGTTTTTCCCTCGACAGGGTGTTATAGATTTTCAGCATTTTAGGACTCGATCAGTGGCCCCGAAAAGAACCGGGGAAAAAGGGAAAAACTTCGGCGGCGCTTGGGATTCGCTGCGCTTCTTGATAGAATTCGTCGGTTGAGTAACCAACTTTTCTGAAGTATACCATACCGATGCTTCCATTCTCCCAGACGCCTTTGCTGGCGCGCCTTGCAGCCATTCTCGCCGGCCTTGCGCTGTGCTTTTCCGCTTCACAGATTCGAGCCCAGCAGAATTCACCGGCCGCGCCAGCCAGCTCGGCCGCTGTCGTCGAAATCCAGCGTCTGATGAAACAGGGGCAAATGCCGCAAGCGCTCGAAAAAACCGAGCAACTGATTTCCTCGAAACCACGCGATGCTCAGGGGCGTTTCCTCAAGGGGCTGATCCTGACCGAAACCGGGCGACAACAGGACGCCATTGCCGTGTTTACCAAACTGACGGAAGACTTTCCCGAACTGCCGGAGCCGTACAACAACCTGGCCGTTCTCTACGCGCAGCAGAAACAGTACGATAAAGCGCGCACGGCACTGGAGATGGCCATCCGCACGCATCCGAGTTACTCGATCGCCCACGAGAACCTCGGCGATGTTTATTCCAAACTCGCCAGCCAGGCCTACGACAAGGCGCTCCAGCTTGATTCGTCGAACAAGACCACGCAAACCAAGTTGTCGATGATCAAGGATTTGATCAGCACCTCGACCAAGCCCGGCAACAAACCGACGGCGCAGGCGGAGCCCCTGCCTCCCGCCGTGCCGGTGAAAGTTGCAACAGCCGAGCCGGCAAAACCGCCAGCCCCGGCAGTAGCAACGACGACTGCTCCTGCCACCAAACCGGTCGAAAAACCCGTTGAACCAACCGTCGAAGCCAAGAAGCCCGAGGCCAAGCCAGCCGAAAAGGCACCGGCCTCTGTGGGCAGTGAAGCCGACATCACCAAGGCATTGCAAGGTTGGGCGAGCGCCTGGTCGAATAAGGATGTAAAGAGCTACCTTGGTTACTACGCCAGCGATTTCCAGACGCCCAACGGCATGGCGCGCAAAGCTTGGGAAACCGAACGTTCGCAACGCATCGACAAGCCCGGAAAACTGCAGGTTAGCGTCGACAACGTCAAGATCACGCTTGCTGGCGACAAGGCTACCGTCAAGTTCCGCCAAAATTACAACTCAGCCACACTCAAGACGTCGGCGTCAAAAACCCTGATCTTCGTTAAGTCGGGTAATCGTTGGCTGATCCAGCAGGAGCGTGTTGGTTGATGCGCCGTGCTGTTTTCGCTTTGCTACTGACGGGTGCATGCGTTGCCGGTTCGTTTGTCCTGGCTGGCTCGCCAAGTCGTTCTTCCGCCCCCCTGACGTTTTCGGATTCCGGCCCTGAGCCGCAGTTGGTAAAAATTCTCGACGAGATCGAGAACAACCGCTTGGACAAGGCGCTGAGTCAGACGGAAGCCTTGCTACAGCAGTACCCGAAATTCCGGCTCGGCCATCTGATCAAAGGTGATTTGTTGCTGGCACGCAGTCGACCACTCGCGACCTTTGGCAACGCCGGCAACGCCCCCGAAGAGAAATTGAGCGACCTGCGCGACGAGGCGATCGCTCGGCTTAAAGCGTATCGCAACCGTAGCGCTGTCACCGACTATGTACCGCGCTACCTCCTGCAAATGCAGCCGGACCAGAAACACGCCATTGTCGTCGATACGCAAAAGGCCCGCCTCTATCTCTATCAGAATGACAAAGGGCGCCCACGCTTCGTCGCCGACTATTACGTGTCGCACGGCAAACTTGGCGCGGGCAAGATGTTCGAGGGTGACAAAAAAACACCGACCGGGGTGTATCACGTCACATCCAGCCTGCCGGCGCAAAAACTCGGTGATCTCTACGGCACCGGTGCTTTTCCAATCAATTACCCCAACGAATGGGACAAGCAGCAGGGCCGCAAGGGTCATGGAATCTGGCTACACGGCACGCCATCGGACACCTATTCGCGACCGCCCAAGGCTTCGGATGGCTGCGTGGTTCTGACCAATGCCGATCTCGATGCCGTAGCCAAAAACCTGCAGATTGGGCTGACGCCGGTCATCATCAGCAATTCCGTCGAATTTCTCTCACTGGACGACTGGCAGAAAGAGCGCACCGCACTCAACAAGGAAATTGATGAGTGGCGCAGCGACTGGGAAAGCCGCGACGTCGAAAGCTTCCTCAAGCACTACTCGAAGAAATTCCGGACCGGAAGCACCGGTTTTGCGCAGTTTGCCGAACAGAAACGCAAGGTTGCCGCCGGCAAGGAGTGGATCAAGGTCAAAGTATCGAACATGTCGGTTTTCCGAGATCCAGGCAAGGAAGAACTCGTTGTCGTGACCTTCGAGCAGGATTATCAGAGCAACAATCTCAGCAATCAGATGAAGAAGCGCCAGTACTGGATTCGTGAAGAAGGTCACTGGAAAATCATCTATGAAGGAGCCGCGTAATGATCCCCACTGCCCGCTTTTTATTCTCAACGTTTGCCGGAGCCCTGCTATCGGCCGCCGTGTTGGCCGCACCCTTGGTCGAAATGCAGACCAGCCTGGGCAAGATCGTCGTCGAATTCGATGCCGTCAAGGCCCCCAAAAGCGTCGAGAATTTCCTGCAGTACGCCAAAGGCGGCCACTATGACGGGACGATTTTTCACCGGGTTATCGACGGTTTCATGATTCAAGGCGGCGGTTTCAACAAGGACATGGCTGAGAAGACCGCCAACGCCCCGATCCCCAACGAAGCAAAGAATGGTTTAAAAAACCTGCGCGGCACGATCGCCATGGCCCGCCGAAATGACCCGCATTCGGCGACGGCGCAATTCTTCATCAATCATCGCGACAATGCCGGTCTGGACTTTCCGGCACACGATGGATGGGGCTATGCCGTTTTCGGCAAAGTCACGCAAGGGATGGATGTGGTCGACAAGATCG
Organism: uncultured Propionivibrio sp.; assembly: GCA_964448995.1. GTDB lineage: Bacteria > Pseudomonadota > Gammaproteobacteria > Burkholderiales > Rhodocyclaceae > Propionivibrio. Next base: position 4,053 of record CAYUYI010000188.1, read on the forward strand.
CCAAAGTACCGACAGGCAATCGCGGCTTTCACCAGAACGTCCCGCTCGACCCGGTCGTCATTCAGTCCGTCAAAATTCTCTCTGACAAATAGCAAGGAAATTTCATGATCAAGCTGCACACCAACCACGGCGCCATCACCCTCGAACTCGACGCTGAGAAAGCGCCCGAAAGCGTGAAGAATTTTGTCGCGTACGTCGAAGCCGGCCACTACGACAATACGATTTTTCACCGCGTGATCGATGGTTTCATGATTCAGGGCGGCGGTTTCGAACCCGGCATGAAACAGAAGCCCACGCAGGCACCGATCAAGAACGAAGCCAACAATGGCCTCAAGAACGATCGATACACGATTGCCATGGCACGCACTAACGATCCGCATTCAGCGACCGCACAGTTCTTCATCAACGTCAAGGACAACGGCTTTCTCAATCACACCTCGCCAACGCCAAGCGGTTGGGGTTACTGCGTGTTCGGCAAGGTCATTGAAGGTACCGACATCGTCGACAAGATCAAGGCCGTACCAACCGGTAACGCGGGACTCCATCAAGACGTACCCAAACAGGACGTCATCATCGAGCGCGCCGAAGTCTGTTGAACGGCATCGTTGCTAGAAAACACCGTGATTCACTTCATTTCGGACCTGCATCTATCATCGCAAACGCCGGGGATCACCCGGCGTTTTCTTCATTATCTTGGCCATCAGGCTCGCGAAGCCGAGCAGATTTTTATCCTCGGTGATCTTTTTGAGGCTTGGCCTGGCGACGATTGCATCGACGATCCGGACGATGATTTTAACGGCAAAATTGTCCACGCACTCCGCTGCC
>CAYUYI010000189.1:0-4847 GCA_964448995.1 uncultured Propionivibrio sp.
AGACGCGCTGGATGTGGTACCAGTCATGCCCGGAACTCTCGCCGACAAAGCGACGCCTGATCTGTGCGGCAACGCGTTCAATGAGGGCGGACTGGGCTAGGTCAGTGGTCGGCATGGTCAGTAGGGCGCACGCTGTGAATTTTCTGTTCGGGAAGGATGGTTCAGGCGGGGTGTGTCAGCCTGATTCTGGCCGGCCCAATCGTTCGATGTTTCACGCAATGAAAGCGGCACGAATCTCGTTCCGCCCCGCATTTTTCAGCATGATGACCGAGACGGGGCCATGCCGGCGGGTTGCTGAACCCCGCGATTCACTATGATAAGTACCGATCAGGGCGGCAATAAAGGTCAATCGTTTTGGGTACGGTCAATCCACGCTCGCGCTTCGGCCAGCGTAGAAAACACCTCCCGGGGGTAGGTGTCGAAGTGATAGGCTTGTGCCGCATTGCTTGCGTCAATCACTTCCGGGTTGGTGGCGACGATGGCGACCACGATATCCGGGTTCGTGCGCTTGCCGATCGAGTGCAGCGCCAGTCCTTCGAGCAGCGTTTTGACGCCGACATCGAAAAGTTCGACGTCGAGATAGTCCTTGATGACATATCGAAGCGTGTTGAAATCCCGGTCGTCCTGAATGACGTTGATCGCTTCGTATAGCTCCGGGGATACGACATCGCCCCAGAATTTCTGATAGATGCCTTTGGGTTCCCGGATTGTCTGGTAGGGCATTTCTGCAACCTGATGCGTTGGAAATCACGAACAGATTGATTCTAACACCCCTGGCGCCTGAAACCGTGCGGCGAAGCGCACGAGGATTCATGCTCAAGCCGGTTGGGCTTGGTGTGGAGTGGGCAGCGATAATCGGCTTGTTCCTGTAAAAATACTGTATATAATTACAGTTATTGGGTGTTGTTGCCGCTTGTCGCTTTCTCGGCGCTTGATCTCATTCCTTGGGCTTGGCTCAACGGGATCGGGACGTGATGACGTGAGCGCAGGTCCGATCAACACGCGCGTTGTCTCGAAAGAAGCGGCCGCACTCAAGTCTTCGTTACAGCCAAACACGGTGCCTGATTAAGAATGAACACTGTTTCCCTTGCCGAGGTGCTGAACCGTTCCGATGTCTGGCGTGGCGATCGGTTGGTTGGTGCCGCGCTGACCACTGTGGCCAGCGGCTTTGCGCCGCTCGACAGCGAACTGCCGGGCGGCGGCTGGGCGCGCGGGGCGCTGACCGAGGTGCTGGCCGATGGTGCCGGACAGGGCGAATGCTCGTTGCTCCTGCCGGCGTTGACCACCGTGCAGGCCGAAGGGAAGTGGATCGTCCTGGTCGCTCCGCCGCACGTCGTGCATGCGCCGAGCTGGGCGAACTCGGGTATCGATCTGGCGCGGCTTGTCGTCGTCGCGCCGGGAACGGCGAGCGATACCCTGTGGGCCGCCGAACAGGCTCTGGCGAGCGGCGCGCCGGGGGCGGTACTGTGCTGGTCGGCGCGCATCGACGCCCGCCAGGTACGGCGCTTGCAGGTTGCAGCGGCTGAGCGTGCCGGGCTGGCCTTCCTTTTTCGTCCTTGCCGTGCCGCTTCCGAATCCTCGTCGGCGCCCTTGCGCCTGTGCGTTGCCGCCGCGCGCGGTCGGCTCGGCGTGCAGGTGCTTAAACGTCGGGGGCCTCCGTGCCGCGACACGCTTCAACTCCAGGTGCCGCGTCCGCTGACGCGGCGCGAAGATCATGAAAACTATGGCTCCGCCGCTCTGGCTCGCGCTTCATCTGCCGTGCCTCCCGCTCGAAGCGCTGGCGCTCTCGTCATCCCCTAGCGCGGTGGTCGAGCACGGCCGCATCGTGATGGCCGATGCGGCGGCCCAACGAAACGGCGTTCAATGTGGCATCGGCGGCGCGGCAGCGCGTGCGCTGGCGCCGGACATCACGCTGATCGCCCGCGCGCCGGAGCGCGAGGCGACGGCGCTGCAAACACTGGCCTGCTGGGCCGGGCGTTTCACGCCGCACGTGAGCCTGACGCCGGACACGTTGCTGCTCGAAATTGGGCGTTGTTTGCGCCTGTTTGGCGGTTTGCGTCAGCTGATTGGCACGGTCGACGAGGCCGCGCAGGCGCTCGATTTCACGCTGGCCCTGGCGGCGGCGCCGACGCCATTGGCCGCGCAGTGGCTGGCACAGCAGGGGCAGCCCGTGTTCTGCACCGCGCTATCGCGCCTGCCCCGGCATCTCGAGCGCTTGCCGGTGACCGTGTTGCCCGGCAAGGCGGCGCAAGCCCTGCAACGTTTCGGCATGACAACGCTGGGCGACGCCCGCAGCCTTCCTCCCGGGCCGCTGGCGCGCCGCATTGGCGCGGAGTCTTTGCGACGATTGGCGCAGGCTTTTGGCGAGGCGCCCGATCCGCGCGCCGATTTCGTCTTCCCCGAACGCTTCGCCTTGTCCTTGTCATTGCCGGCGCTGGTTGAGAACGCTGCCGCGCTGATTTTCGCCGCACGTCGCCTGACCTCGGCCCTGGCCGGTTGGCTGGCGGTGCGGCAGATGGGCGTGCGCGTGGCGACGCTGCGCTTGCGCCACGAATCGGGCGAGACGCCATTGCCGCTGCGCTTCGCCGACCTGACGGCCGACGGCGAGCGTTTCGAGCGCGTGCTGCGCGAACGGCTGGATCGGCTCGAACTCATCGCGCCGGTCGATGCGCTATGCCTGGACGCTTCCGAAGTGGCGCCGTTGCCTGGAGGCAGCGGGACGCTGTTTAACGACCGCTATGCCGAGTCGGGCAGCATGGGCACCTTGCTCGAGCGGCTGAGTGCGCGGCTTGGCGAGACGCAGGTGTATCGCGTGGCCGTGCGGGACGATCACCGCCCTGAGTGCGCCACGCGACAAGCAACCTTGCAGGACGATTGGTCACCCCGGCGGAAGCGCTCCGAAGGAAGTTCTCTTGCAATGGCGGGAGACCGCCCGTCGGCGATCCTGGATTCCGGCCTGTGCCGGCATGACGAACCGGACATCGTTCAGTACGCCCCAGATTCTGGGGTGCTACCTCGTCCGTTGTGGCTGCTCGATTCGCCGGAGGTCTTGCGCGAGGTCGATGGACGCCCCTACCGGCGCGGTCCGCTCGAACTGCTCGCCGGCCCGGAGCGCATCGAATCCGGCTGGTGGGACGAGGGCGAAGCCATCGGCGACCTGCGTCGCGACTATTTCATTGCGCGCACGGTCGACGAGCGCTGGCTGTGGATCTACCGTGACGGTCGCGTACCGGGCGGGTGGTTCTTGCATGGATATTTTTCATGAACGCAACGCTCCCCGACTACGCTGAGCTGCACTGTGTGTCGAATTTCAGTTTCCTGCGCGGCGCTTCGCATGCGGAAGAACTGGTCGAGCGGGCAAAGGCGCTCGGTTATGCGGCGCTGGCGATCACCGACGAATGTTCGTTCGCCGGCGTCGTGCGCGCGCATGTGGCGGCGAAAACGGTGGGCATCAAGCTGATTGTCGGTACCGAGCTGGTGCTGGCCGACGGCATGAAACTGGTGCTGCTGGCGCAGAACCGCGCCGGTTACGGCAATCTCTCGGCGATCGTCAGTCTCGGGCGACGGCAAGCGGAGAAAGGTCGCTATCGCCTGACGCGCGGCGACCTGGCACGCGGCGTGCCCGATTGCATCGCGTTATGGATCGCGCCGCCGCAAGCGAAAACCGAGGACGGCCGCTGGCTGGCAGCGGCGTTTCCGGCACGCGGCTGGATTGCCTGCGAACGCCATCTGGCCCCTGACGACCATGAACGGCTTGCCGCGTTGACCGTGCTCTCGGCCGCCACCGGCCTGCCGCTGGTGGCGGCCGGCGACGTGCACATGCACGTGCGTAGCCGACGGCCGTTGCAGGACGCCTTGACGGCGCTGCGCCTGAATGTGCCGGTCGATGCGGCGGGGCATGCGCTGTTCGCCAACGGCGAACGGCATCTGCGCTCGCGGCTGCGGCTGGCGCAGCTCTATCCGCCGGAACTGCTCGCCGAGACGGTGCGCATCGCCGGTCTCTGCCATTTCTCGCTCGACGAACTGCGCTACGAATACCCCGAGGAGATCGTGCCGCCCGGCCAGACGCCGACCGCCTATCTGCGCGCCGAGGTCGAGAAGGGGCTTGAGGTGCGCTATCCGGGCGGCGTGCCAGACAAAGTGACGCAGCAGGTCGGGCAGGAGCTCGAACTGATCGCCGAATTGCGCTACGAGGCCTACTTCCTCACCGTCCATGACATCGTGAAGTTCGCGCGCAGGCAGGGCATCCTGTGCCAGGGGCGCGGTTCGGCGGCCAATTCGGCGGTGTGCTACGCATTGGGCATTACCGAGGTTGATCCGGCGCAATCGCAACTGCTGTTCGGGCGCTTCATCTCACGTGAACGTAACGAGCCACCCGATATCGACGTCGACTTCGAGCACCAGCGGCGCGAGGAAGTCATCCAGTACATCTACCGCAAATACGGCCGCGAGCGTGCCGCGCTGACGGCGACGGTCATCAGCTACCGCACACGCTCGGCGCTGCGCGATGCCGGTCGCGCACTCGGCATCGACATCGACCGTATCAACGCGCTGACTTCGTCGCTGGCCTGGTGGGACCAACGCGAGCAACTGCCGGCGCGTTTCGCCGAGGCTGGCCTCGATCCGAGCAGCCCGCGCGTCGCGAAATGGCTCTACCTCGCTGAGTTGCTGCGCGGCTTCCCGCGCCATCTCTCGCAGCACGTCGGCGGCTTCGTCATCAGCCGGGGGCGTCTCGACCGGTTGGTGCCGATCGAGAATGCCGCGATGGCGGGGCGCAGCATCATCCAGTGGGACAAGGACGACATCGACGCGCTCGGGCTGATGAAGGTCGACGTGCTGGCGCTCGG
>CAYUYI010000190.1:0-4836 GCA_964448995.1 uncultured Propionivibrio sp.
GGCACGCCAAGCGCGTGATGTTCGGCATCTGGAGCTTCCTGCGCCAGTTCATGTATACCAAGTTCATCATCGTCGTCGACGACGATGTGAACATCCGCGATTGGAAGGAAGTCATCTGGGCGATGACCACGCGCGTGGATGCTGCGCGCGATACCCTGATTGCCGAGAATACGCCGATCGACTACCTTGACTTTGCCAGTCCGGTCGCCGGACTGGGTAGCAAGATGGGCCTCGACGCCACCAACAAGTGGCCGGGTGAAACCAGCCGCGAGTGGGGGGCGCCGATTGTCATGGATGCGGCAGTCAAATCGCGCATTGACGCCTTGTGGGGCGAACTCGGGCTCTAGAACATCGGTCTGTGAGTCAATCAGCACGGGCCTCTCAGCGTAGGGTGGCTGCAATCAAGCATCCATGCGCCTTTCAGGCCGATGATTTTACCGGAACGAAACCACGGGCGCGTTCAAGAAAAACGGCGCCGTAGCGCCGTTTTTCTTGAGCTGCCGGGGGGTCACTCGTCGATCACGACGCTGCTGTAGACTTCTTGCACGTCATCCAGGCTTTCGAGCGCGTCGAGCAATCTCTGCATCTTGGCCGCATCGTCACCCGTGAGTTCGGTTTCGTTTTCGGCCTTCATCGTCACCTGGCCGAATTCGGCGGTAAAGCCTGACGCTTCCAAGGCTTCCTTGACCGTCATGTAGTCGGCAGGCGGCGTGATCACTTCGATCGAGCCATCGTCGTTGGTGATCACGTCGTCGGCCCCCGCTTCGATCGCCGCATCCATCAGTTTGGCTTCATCGGTGCCCGGCGCAAACAGCAGTTGCCCGCAATGCTTGAACTGAAAGGCAACACAGCCGTCCGTCCCCATGTTGCCGCCGTGCTTGGCAAATGCGTGGCGAACGTCGGCGACGGTACGCGTCTTGTTGTCGGTCAGGCAGTCGACCATGATTGCCGCGCCGCCGATGCCGTAGCCTTCGTAGCGGATCTCGACGTAATCAACGCCCTCAAGCTCGCCGGTGCCTTTCTTGATTGCCGTGTCGATCTTGTCCTTGGGCATGTTGACCGCCTTGGCTTTGTCGATCGACACCCGCAGGCGCGGGTTGAACCCGGGGTCACCGCCGCCCATCTTGGCCGCGACGGTGATTTCCTTCGCGATCTTGGAGAAAGCCGCACCACGCTTTTCGTCCTGACGGCCCTTGCGGTGCTGAATATTGGCCCATTTACTGTGTCCGGCCATGAAAATCCTTTCGTTCGATCTTCGTCTGTAATGGTGTTGTGAGGTTACGTCTGCGGTTGAAAACCAGCCCACGAACTTTCAGAAAATAGCCTTTAATTATCGCATTTTTGATTGATTGACACACCTCCCGACGCTTTGGATCGGGCTCGCCAGGCACCATGACTGTTGGTGGATGGGGGTGAAACCGTGTAACCTTGCCACCGGACAATCGTTGCGGCCGGCCTCGCCGGTCGCGCTGTTTTTGGTGTGTGCCTGAGCGGAAGTGTCGCGCATGAATCTTCAAGATCAATTCCGGTGGCGGTCGTGATGAGCCACCCTGTTGCACTCGGTTTGGCGATATTTTGCGTCTGTCTCACGGCGCTTGCGCAAATCCTGCTGAAAGCCGGCATGAATGCGCCTGTCATCCAGCAGGCGATGGATAAAGGGCTGTTGAACGTGTACTGGCTGGCGCTCGGCAGTCCGATGATCTGGGGCGGGATGATCTGTTTTGGCGCCAGCGCCGGCCTGTGGCTGCTGGTATTGACCCGGCTCGAGGTCAGCACGGCCTATCCATTGACCTCGCTCGGCCTGGTGCTGACGGCGGTTGCCGGTGTCTATTTGCTCGGTGAATCGGTCAGCGTGTCCAAGGTGCTGGGCATGGTCCTGGTGGTTGCCGGAGTATTGGTACTGTCGATCAGAAGTTGAGATGCAAGGAAGTCGTGTGAAACTGAATCCGTTGGATACGATCGCGGCCAATGCGGGGGCCGCTGATGCGAGAACCCTCTTTTTCCGGGTTTTTGCCGTCACCCTGTTACTGAAGCTGTGGCTCGCCGCGACGTTCCCGATGACCGGGGACGAGGCGTTTTTCTATCACTGGGGCGTCTATCCCGACTGGGGGTTCTACGATCATCCGCCGATGGTCGGTTGGCTGCTGTATGTGCTGAGCCGTATTTCGAATGAGCCCCTCGTCTTGCGCAGCGTAACGGTCATGCTCTGGAGCGGGATCGCTCTCGGCGTCGTCGATCTCTTGCGACGCCTGCTTCCGGAGCGGACGGAGGCCGCGTATAGGACCGGGTGTCTGTTTCTCGTTCTGCCGTTCACCTGGGCCCTGAATCTCGTCACGACCGATACGCCGCTGATCCTGTTTGTTTTCCTCTCAGGGTACAGCTTTGTGCGGGCGCGGTTGGAGGCGCAATGGCGTTGGTATGCGGTTAGCGGTATTTTCCTCGGCCTGGCGTTCCTGTCGAAGTATTTCGCCGTACTGCTCGCGGGCGCGTATTTCGTCTTTCTGATTCGATGCCGTCGTGACTGGCCGAGACTGGCAGTGATTGCCCTGTGTGCTTTGCCTTTCGTGGCTGAAAATGTCTGGTACAACGCCACGCATTGCTGGAACAACGTCATGTTCAATGCGTTCAATCGCAACGAAGGTGCGCGTTGGTCCGTGGGCACGATTGTGCTGTACCTCGGGATGATGATCTACCTGATAACCCCCTGGGTCTTCGTGGGATTGGTGCGCGCGCGGCGGGCGTTCGGTCGGCTCGACTTTCTGGCGATGCTGTTTCTGGTGCCTTTCCTGTTCATGCTGGTCTTGTCGACGCGGAAGACGGTCGGCTTGCACTGGGTGCTCGGCTTCATGCCGTTCGTGTTTCTGTTGATTGGCGCCGTCAGTGATGTTGCCACTCTGCGCCGCTACTTCCGCTGGACTGTCTGGTTTTCGCTGCCGCATTTATTGGCATTAGCCGCCATCGTTGTGTTGCCGGTGAGCGTTTGGAAAGGTTCCCGGTTGTACGACGATATGGTTTTTCACAAGAAAACCCCGGAGATTGTTGCCGCATTACGTGTGGGATTGCCTGACAATGGGTTGGTCATGGCCCGAGCCTACACGCCGGCGTCAATCCTTTCTTACTATGCCGGCGAGTATTGGCCAGTTTTTGGCGAAGGGCGTTTCCATGCCCGTCAGGACGACGTGCTGGTGGATTTCCGGCAATATGCCGGACGGCCAATTCGGATTTTCGATAAACGGCCGATCGCTTTAGAAGAGGTCGCGCCGTATTTCGAGAAAGTCTCGGCGGGATCGTTTGAAGTGGCGGGCGTGACCTACTGGTTTGCCGATGGCGAGAAATTCGACTACGTGCGCTACCGCGAGCACGTGCTCAAGCGAATTGCCGAACGTTATTACCGTATCCCGGCATTCCTGCCTGTGCTGGATTGCGCCTTTCTCAAACGTTACGATTTTCCTTGCCGATAGCCGCTGGGGGCACCTGCGGCGATCGTTGTACTTTTTTTGCTGAACTGCTTGCGATCCGGGAGCCTGTGATGAGCGAACCTCTTGTTATTGCCCGCCATGGCAATGTCGATCTGTCTTTACTGCCTGCGTTAGCTAATCGTCATGGTTTGATCACCGGTGCAACCGGTACCGGCAAGACGATTACCCTGCAGGTGCTCGCCGAGCGGTTTTCTCGCATCGGCGTGCCGGTTTTCATGGCCGACGTCAAGGGCGATCTTTCCGGACTGGCCGCAGCCGGTGTCGACAGCGCAAAGCTGCGGCAGCGACTCGAGGCGCTGGGCATTTCCGACTGGGCGCCGGCGTGCTGCCCGGCGGCGTTCTGGGATGTGGCGGGCGAGCAAGGGCATCCGGTGCGCGCGACCATCTCCGACATGGGGCCGCTGCTGCTCTCCCGATTGCTCAATCTCAATGATACGCAAGCGGGTGTGCTGCAACTGGTGTTCAAGATCGCCGATGACAATGGATTGCTGCTGCTGGATCTCAAGGATTTGCGGGCAATGGTGCAACACGTCGGCGAACATGCGAAAACGTTCACGACCGAATACGGAAACGTCTCGGCAGCGTCGATCGGCGCCATTCAACGTGGCTTGCTGACGCTGGAGCAGCAGGGGGGCGATCAGTTTTTTGGCGAGCCAATGCTCGATATTGCCGACCTGATGCAAACGGTCGATGGCCAGGGGGTCGTCAACATCCTCGCGGCTGACAAGCTGATGGCGGCGCCACGGCTCTATTCAACCTTCCTGCTCTGGTTGCTTTCGGAGTTGTTCGAACAGCTTCCCGAAGTTGGCGATCTGGATAAGCCCAAGCTCGTGTTTTTCTTTGACGAGGCGCACCTCTTGTTTAACGAGGCGCCGCCCGCGTTGCAGGAGAAAATCGAGCAGGTGGTGCGGTTGATCCGCTCGAAGGGGGTTGGCGTCTACTTTGTGACGCAGAATCCACTCGATATTCCGGACAAGGTGCTCGGACAACTTGGTAATCGGGTGCAGCACGCGCTGCGCGCCTTTACGCCGCGAGACCAGAAAGCGGTCGCAACGGCAGCCGAAACCCTGCGCCCGAACCCGGCGTTCGATGCGGCGGCGGTCATTACCGAGCTTGGCGTCGGCGAAGCGTTGGTCTCCTTTCTTGACGAAAAGGGTCGTCCGAATATCGTCGAGCGCGCCTTCATTCTGCCGCCGGTATCGCGGATCGGGCCGTTGACCCGCGAAGAGCGGCAGACCGTCATCAAGGGGTCGCTGGTGTATGGTGTCTACGAGTCGCTTCAGGATCGCGAGTCGGCCTACGAGAAACTCAAGGGCGTGGCAAAGGATGTCCCTGTCGCGCCCGGCGGTTCCTCGCC
>CAYUYI010000191.1:0-4813 GCA_964448995.1 uncultured Propionivibrio sp.
GGAACGGAATCAGCGACGCGGCCACCGACACGATCTGTCCCGGCGCCACATCCATATAATGAACACGATGCGGCTCGGCCAAAATCGTTTCGCCCTTCTCGCGACACGTCACAAGTTCGTCGAGCAACTGCCCGTCATCACCCAGGGCAGCGTTAGCCTGGGCCACGATATAGGCGCCCTCTTCGATTGCCGACAGATATTCAATCTGGTCGGTCACCTTGCCGTCCACCACCTTGCGATAGGCCGTTTCCAGAAAGCCATACTCGTTTGTGCGAGCATACAGGGCCAGCGAGTTGATCAGACCGATGTTCGGGCCTTCCGGGGTTTCGATCGGACAGACGCGGCCGTAGTGCGTCGGATGGACGTCACGCACTTCGAAGCCGGCGCGCTCACGTGTGAGGCCACCCGGACCAAGCGCCGAAACACGCCGTTTGTGCGTAATCTCGGAAAGCGGGTTGGTCTGGTCCATGAACTGCGAAAGCTGGCTCGAACCAAAGAATTCACGCACAGCAGCACTGATCGGTTTGGCGTTGATCAGGTCGTGCGGCATCAGGTTGTCGGACTCAGCCTGACTCAGGCGTTCCTTGACGGCGCGCTCAACGCGCACCAGACCGGCACGGAACTGATTCTCGGCGAGCTCACCGACCGAACGCACACGGCGATTACCCAAGTGATCAATATCATCAATGTCGCCCCGACCATTGCGCAACTCCACGAGAATCTTGATGACTTCGACGATATCGCGCGGCGACAGCGTCAATTGTTCGCGAACCTCGCCAACAACCCCCAACGACTTAAGTTGCGCCTGTAACGCCAACGCTTCTTCATGGGTCAGATTTTCGGCAACAGCGCGCATGCCGTAAGTCAGTTCGCTGAGCAGCAACTCGACGGCCCCTGGGGATCCCCCGGCCGTACTGATGATGGTTTCGATGATGGCATCGCGCTTGGACGGCACGCTCTTGACCATCACCTTGTATTCGGTGACATCCTTGCGGCTCACGCGGCGGTTGAACTTCATCCGACCGACACCGGATAAATCGTAGCGATCGTCGGAATAGAACAAACCGTTGAACAGGATTTCGACGGCCTCTTCGGTGGGCGGCTCGCCTGGACGCATCATGCGATAGATAGCGACGCGCGCTGCCTGCTTGGACACGGTCTCGTCGGTGCGCAGCGTCTGCGAAATGAAGCCGCCTCGGTCGAGATCGTTGATATACAACGTCTGCAGTTCCTCAACCCCAGCCTCGATCAATTTGGCGAGCAAGGTGTCGGAAATTTCGTCGTTGGCGCTTGCCAGAATCTCACCGGTTTCCTTGTCGATGACGTTCTGCGCAACCACGCGGCCGATGATGAAATCCTCGGGCACAGCGATCTGACGAATGCCTGCCACATCCAGTTCACGAATATGCTTGGCCGTGATCCGCTTGTCTTTGGCAACGATCGTCTTGCCCGACTTATCATTGAAATCGAAGCGAGCGACTTCGCCGCGCAGGCGTTCCGGCACTAACTGAAATTCGACGCCCTTCTTGCTCAGCTGGAAAGTATCGAAATCGAAAAATTCGCGCAGAATTTGTTCCGGCGTCAAGCCGATCGCTTTGAGCAGCGTCGTCACTGGCATCTTGCGACGACGGTCGACGCGGAAAAAGAGGATATCCTTCGGATCAAACTCGAAGTCGAGCCACGATCCGCGATAGGGAATCACGCGTGCAGAGAAGAGCAACTTGCCCGAACTGTGCGTCTTGCCCCGGTCATGCTCGAAGAAAACCCCCGGCGAACGGTGCAACTGCGAGACGATGACGCGTTCGGTTCCGTTGATGACAAACGAACCAGTTGTCGTCATGAGCGGGATCTCGCCCATGTAGACTTCCTGTTCCTTGACTTCCTTGATCGTGTCGGGGGCTTCACGGTCGAGAATGACTAGACGAACCTTGGCGCGCAGGGCCGAAGCAAAAGTCAGCCCGCGCTGCTGGCATTCCTTGACGTCGAACGCCGGCTCAGCCAGCGCATAGCTGACAAACTCCAGTCGCGCATTACCACTGTGACTGACGATCGGGAAGATCGAGGTAAACGCTGCCTGCAGCCCCTGATTCCTGCGCTGGCCGGGTGAGACCGCGGCTTGCAGGAAGTCGGTAAAAGATTCAAGCTGCGTAGCCAGCAAAAAGGGCACGTCAAGCACGTTGGCGCGCTTGGCAAAACTCTTGCGGATACGTTTTTTCTCGGTATAGGAGTAGGTCATGGTTGCTCCGAGCTCAGAAAGCACAATCCTCTAGCGCACCCGCTAACAGGCCGACCGGCCTAAAGCGACTGGCAATGGACAAAGAGAAATGCACGCAATCGAACCATCCGACCCACACGCACTTATCTTTGTTCAACGCCTTGCGCCACCTCTGCAATCGAAAGCGAGTCGAAATACACTCGTTTCCGGAAAAGCACAAAAGGGCTGGTTGCCGTAAAGGCGACCAGCCCAGCTTACGAAGTTGAAATTACTTGACTTCAACCTTGGCGCCAGCATCCTCGAGTTGCTTCTTGAGCGCTTCCGCGTCAGCCTTGGCGATGGCTTCCTTGACAGGCTTCGGAGCCCCATCGACGAGGTCTTTGGCTTCCTTGAGGCCAAGGCCGGTTGCCGCACGGACCACCTTGATGACCTCAACCTTTTTCTCGCCAGCCGCCAGCAGCATAACCGTGAATTCGGTCTGCTCTTCAGCCGGTGCAGCGGCGCCGCCCGCCGCCGGACCAGCAACAGCCATTGCAGCGGCCGAAACGCCGAATTTCTCTTCGAACGCCTTGACGAGGTCGTTCAGGTCCATGACCGTCATGTTACCGACGGCTTCAAGGATGTCTTCTTTGGTAATTGCCATAATCAAATACTCCTAAATCTGAATACGATAAAAAGCAGTCAAACAGTGTGCGTCACGCAAATCAGGCGGTCGCTTCCTCGCGCTGCTTCGCCAGAGCGCCAAGCGCCACGGCAAAGCCGGAAACCGGCGCCTTCATCACACCCAGCAGCTTGGCCAACAACTCTTCGCGGCTCGGGATCGACGCCAAGGCTTGCACACCAGCCTTATCCAGCACCTTCCCGGCGTACGAACCGGCCTTCAAGACCAGCTTGTCATTGGATTTCGCAAAGTCGTTGAGCACCTTCGCCGCGGCCACGGGATCTTCGGAAATACCGTAGATCAGCGGTCCTTTCATTTGCGACGCGAGGTCAGCAAACGAACTGCCCTCAACGGCACGACGCACCAAGGTGTTCTTCAGCACGCGCAGATACACGCCAGACTTGCGAGCCTGAGCGCGCAGCTTGGTGAGGTGTGCTACCTCAAGCCCGCTGTACTCAGCCACGACGATCGTCTGGGCATTGGCCACCTGTGCCGACACCTCAGCCACGACGGCTTTTTTGTCATCAAGATTAAGACCCATGGGTCTTTCCTCCTATCAAGTCAACTCGCAACGAATGCTTTCACACCCGTCACACCCACGGCGACCTGAACCAGGAGCACCGGCAACGACGCTGCCGTTACCAAACAATCCTGTTCGGGGTTCACCGTCTACGCAGGCCGCCAGAGCACTTAAGTCGTTGGAAAATCCTCGGACACCTGCGGTCTTTGACGATCTGCCAATCCGAAAAAAGATTGGCAGCCCAAAGTTCCTTTCGTAGCCTGAATCGCTGATTCAGGCTTGCCTCATTTCTTTACAGCGACGTGGCGTCAACACGGACGCCCGGCCCCATCGTGCTGGAAACCGCAATTTTCTTCAGATACTGCCCCTTTGAAGCTGCCGGCTTGGCCTTGACCAAAGCGTCGACCAAAGCCTTCAGGTTCTGCTCGAGTTGCTCCGGAGCAAACGAGGCGCGGCCAATGGTGCTATGCACAATACCGCCCTTGTCGGTGCGGTATTGCACCTGACCGGCCTTGGCGTTTTTGACGGCGCCAGCCACGTCCATGGTCACCGTACCCACCTTGGGGTTCGGCATCAGGCCGCGCGGACCGAGAATCTGGCCCAGTTGTCCAACAACACGCATTGAGTCCGGCGTGGCAACCACCACGTCAAAATTGATATTGCCTGCTTTGATGTCCGCGGCGAGGTCGTCGAAACCAACGATATCGGCGCCGGCCGCTTTAGCGGCTTCAGCTTTGTCGCCTTGGGCAAAAACGGCCACGCGAACGGTCTTACCGGTACCGGCCGGCAGCACAACGGAACCACGGACCAATTGATCCGATTTACGCGCATCAATGCCGAGGCTCACAGCCACATCAATCGATTCGTCAAACTTGGCCGTGGCCAATTCCTTGGCCAACTTCAGCGCATCACCAACCGCATAGTTCTTGTTGCGATCGATTTTGTTTTGTTGCGCTTTCTGACGCTTGGTAATCGTGGTCATCTCAGAGGCCCTCCACGGTGATGCCCATCGAGCGGGCACTGCCTGCGATCGTCCGGACGGCAGCATCCATATCGGCAGCAGTCAGATCAGGCATTTTCTGGGTAGCAATCGCTTCGCACTGAGCACGGGTCAACTTGCCGACCTTATCCGTGTGGGGCTTGGGGCTTCCTTTCTGAATACCGGCCGCCTTTTTGATCAAGATAGTCGCCGGCGGCGTCTTCATGATGAAGGTGAAACTCTTGTCTGCGTAGGCGGTAATCACCACCGGAATCGGCAGACCTGGCTCGACACCTTGCGTCTGGGCGTTGAACGCCTTGCAGAACTCCATGATGTTCAGGCCGCGCTGACCCAGCGCGGGACCGATCGGGGGCGAAGGATTAGCCTTGCCCGCCGGCACTTGCAGCTTGATAAAGCCGACAATTTTCTTTGCCACGG
>CAYUYI010000192.1:0-4802 GCA_964448995.1 uncultured Propionivibrio sp.
CACCATCCATCCCCAGTTTGCCGGGGAATCCGATCAGCTTGGCCAGATCGTCGAGCGGCGCGTTGGCACGTGGCTGATACATCGCCAGCAAATCCATCAGATCGAGATGGCGCGTGTGGTAGCGGCTGATGTAGTTGTTCCATTTGAAGTCGCGACTGTCGTTGTAGTCGCCATCCCCAAGATCCCAGTAGCGCGGTGCCGCAACGCCGTGAATCAGCCCGCGATAGTGCAGCACCGGCAGATCAAAACCGCCGCCGTTCCATGACACAAGTTGTGGCGTGAATTTCTCGATGCCATCGAAAAAACGCTGGATGATTTCGCCTTCACCCTGCTCCGGTTCGGCTAACGACCAGACTTTTAGATCCTTGCCGGTACGCAGTACGCACGAAATCACAACCACACGTTGCAGGTAGTGCGGCAGAAAATCGCTGCCGTTTTGGGCGCGACGCTGCTGAAAAGCCATTTCCGCGACCTCGGCATCCGAGAGCGAATCGTCCAGATCGTGCAGACGACGCAGTCCCAGCACGTCGGGAATGGTTTCAATATCAAAGACGAGGACGGAGTTCATCCCGGAAACACGCCTGTCGACAAGTAACGATCACCTCGATCGCAGACGATCGCCACGATCGTCGCATTTTCGACGATGGTCGCGATGCGCAGCGCGGCGGCCATGGCGCCGCCGGAAGAAATGCCGGCAAAGATACCCTCTTCACGCGCCAAACGCCGCGTCATCTCCTCGGCTTCCCCTTGAGACACCGGTTCGATACGATCAACCCAAGTCCGGTCGTAGATCTTCGGCAGATAGGCCTCCGGCCACTTGCGAATACCCGGAATCTGCGAGCCCTCTTCCGGTTGGCAACCGACGATGCAGATTTTGGGGTTCTGTTCCTTGAGGTAGCGTGAGACGCCCATGATCGTGCCGGTCGTTCCCATACTGCTGACGAAATGCGTGACACGTCCCGCGGTCTCGCACCAGATTTCCGGCCCCGTCGACTCGTAGTGCGCCAGCGGATTGTCTGGATTGGCGAACTGGTCGAGGATGATGCCCCGACCTTCATCGCGCATCTTCTCAGCCACATCGCGTGCCAGCTCCATGCCGCCATCCTTGGGCGTGAGCACCAGCTCGGCGCCGAAGGCGCGCATCGTCTGCCGTCGCTCGACGCTCTGGTTTTCCGGCATGACGAGAATCATGCGATAGCCGGCAGTTGCGGCAACCATCGCCAGCGCGATGCCCGTATTGCCGGAAGTTGCCTCGATCAGCGTATCGCCGGGCTGGATCGTACCGCGCCGCTCGGCGTGACGGATCATCGACAGCGCCGGCCGGTCCTTGACCGAACCGGCCGGATTATTACCTTCAAGCTTGGCCAGCACGACATTGCCGCGCGCCTTGACCGCCTCGCCCGGCAGACGTTTCAACAGGATCAGCGGCGTGTTGCCAACCGTGTCTTCGAGCGTCTTATACATGCCGGCTCAACCACTCGACATACTGCGCGACGCCTTCCTCGACGCTGGCGAACGGTGCCTCGTAGCCGGCTGCGCGCAGCTTGGCGAGATCAGCCTGGGTAAAGCTCTGATACTTGCCGCGTAGCGCGTCCGGAAACGGAATGTACTCGATCAAACCGAGCTTCAGCAGTTCGGCGAGCGGCAGCTTCGCTTCACCTTTGAGCGACCGGCTGCTATTGACGTTGGCCGCCGCCAGTTCGTTGAAACTCTGCGCGCGCCCGGTACCAAGGTTGAAGATACCCGACCTTTCCGGATGATCGAGGAAAAAGAGATTAACCTTGGCAACATCGCCGACATAGACGAAATCCCGCTTCTGCTCGCCGTTACCGTAGCCGTCACACCCCTCGAAAAGCTTGACCTTACCCTCGGCGCGGAACTGATTGAAATGATGAAAGGCCACCGAGGCCATGCGCCCCTTGTGCGATTCGCGCGGGCCATACACGTTGAAATAGCGGAAGCCGACAACTTGCGACTTCGCCTCGGACAAGCGCTGGCGCACGATCTGGTCGAACAGGAATTTGGAATAGCCATAAACATTGAGCGGCGATTCCAGCGACCGCTCCTCGCGGAACTCGCTGCTGCCACCGTAGGTCGCCGCGCTCGACGCGTAGAGGAACTGCACCTCCTGATCCAGGCACCAATCGAGGATGTCCTGCGAATAGCGGAAGTTGTTCTCCATCATATAGCGACCATCGGTTTCCATCGTGTCCGAGCAGGCGCCCTCGTGGAAAATGGCTTTGACATCGCCGTCGAAATCGCCAGCGAGCAGACGATCCAGAAAATCCTCCTTGTCGAGATAGTCAGCGATCTCGCAATCGACAAGGTTCCGGAATTTGTCGGCGCGCGTGAGATTGTCGACAGCGATGATGTTGCTTTCACCGCGCTCGTTGAGCGCCTTGACGATGTTGGCGCCGATAAATCCAGCGGCTCCGGTCACAATGGTATACATGAATTCTCCTTAATTCAGCGCGGCTTCAAGCTCGCTGCGCGTGCACACGGCGGTTCCCAACTTGCCGACGACGATGCCAGCGGCAATATTGGCGATATGGATGGCCTCGGCCCAGGCTGCGCCGCGCGCCAGCATCACCGCCAACGTAGCGATCACCGTATCACCAGCACCAGAGACGTCATAAACCTCGCGTGCCACGGCTTTCTCGTGAATCGTACCACCCGCGTGAAACAGCGACATCCCTTCTTCGCTGCGCGTCACCAGCAACGCTTGTAGCTCCAACTGTTGGCGCAGGGCCAACGCTTTGGTTTCGAGCTCTTCGTCACTCTTCCAGCGACCGACGACCTGACGCATTTCCGAACGATTCGGGGTGATCACCGTCGCACCGGCATAGATCGAATAGTCGTCGCCTTTCGGGTCAACCAGCACGATCTTGCCAGCCGCACGGGCCATCGCGATCATTTCCCCGATGTGGGTGAGCCCGCCTTTGCCGTAATCGGAAAATAACACCGCATCGAAACCCGGCAAGCGCTGCTCGAATTCCGACAACTTGGCTCTCAGGACTTCATGCGATGGCGTCGTTTCAAAATCGATCCGCAGCAACTGCTGCTGCCTTCCAATGACCCGCAATTTGACAGTCGTGCTGATTGCCGCATCGACGTGCAAGCTGGCATCAATCCCCCCGCTTGCCATCAAGCGCTTGAGATTCGCCCCTGGCTCGTCGTTCCCGACCAGCGCCAGCAGGGAAACCTGCGCGCCCAGCGCAGCGGCGTTACGCGCCACGTTGGCGGCCCCGCCGGGTCGTTCTTCGCTGCGCTCAACCTTGACGACAGGCACCGGCGCCTCCGGCGAAATGCGTGACACGTCGCCAAACCAGTACCGGTCGAGCATCACGTCGCCCACGACAAGCAGGCGAACCTTCGATAAATCTCCAAGAGACATGAATGGATTCCTAGGGGGTCAGATCAAACTCTTCGGTTCGTTTCGGCGAATAGGTTTCCCAGCCACCGCAGGCCGGACAACGCCAATAGAACTGGCGGGCCTTGAAGCCGCAATTATCGCACCGGTAACGTGCCAGGCGGCGGGTATAGCCCTGCACGATGCTCTTCGCCAGATCCAGATCGACGCGCGTCTCCGGCGGCGCGGTCAACGATCGCGCCTGAATCAGCCGATCGAGCCCCAATAACGTGGGATTCCGCTTGAGTTCGTCGCGCACCAGATCGTAAGCAGCCGCAGGGCCATCGCTTTCGAGCACCAACTGAAACACCACGTCAAGCAAATCCAGCGACGGATAATGCCCAAGATATCCGCGCAATAGTTGCAGCCCCTCGTCGCGCCGGTCCATTTTCCGAAATGCCTCCAGCAACCGATTGGCCACCAGCGCCAGATACGTAGGATCTTGCTGTTCGATCCGCTGCCAACACGCAATTGCCTCGGCATAATTCTCTTGCTGCAGGGCGATATCGCCCTGCAGCAAGCTGGCCCGTACACATTTGCGATTTTTCTCGAGAGCTGTCTGGAGGTGTATTCCTGACTGTTCGGGACGCGAACGAATCAATTCGGCAGCCGCCAATTCACAGTAGTACTCGGCAATATCCTTCTGGGTAGCCACGTTCGGCAATTCCGCCGCGATGGCAATCGCTTTCTCCCAGTCCTTTTCCTGCTGGTAGATTTCCAGCAAGAAACGCTTGGCTTCCTCAGCCACGGGCGAGCTTCGTAACTTGTCGAAAATTTCTTCTGCCCGATCGAGCAATCCGGCTTTCAGAAAGTCCTGGCCCAACTCAGACATCGCCTGAAGTTTCAATTCCTGAGGCAAATCTTCGCGTTCGATGAGGTTCTGGTGCATGCGAATGGCACGCTCCGTTTCGCCCCGGCGACGAAACAGGCTACCCAGCGCAAAATGCAGTTCGATCGTCTGTGGATCGACTTTGACCGCATCAACGAAGGCCTCAATCGCCCGATCCGGTTGCTCGTTGAGCAGGAAATTCAGTCCTTGGAAATAGGATCGAGGCAAGGCTCTCGACTCTCTGACGAGATGACGGATATCAATCCGCGCAGCCGCCCAGCCGAGAGCAAAAAACAGCGGGAAAAACAACAATTGCCAGTATTCGAATTCAATCATGGTCAGTTACCGATTGAGGGGGTCGATGAGTTCATTTGGCGCCGGAGACTGGCAAGTTCACGACGCAGCCGGAACACGGTTCCCAGCAACGAAAGTACGCCTAGCAGAGCCCCACCGGCAAAAAAACACAGAATAACGATGATCAGCGGCGCCTGCCAGGTCATATCAAGCAAAAACCGAACGCTGATTGGATCCGTATTCTTGAGGGCAAACACCAGCAGAAACAGG
>CAYUYI010000193.1:0-4793 GCA_964448995.1 uncultured Propionivibrio sp.
CACCCGGCACCGACAATACGACCTCGACGGTCTTGCCGTGTGCCGTAATGGAAAGCCGACTCTCCAATCCATGCGAGTATCTCAATCCCTTGACGAAAGCGTCCTGCTCAAACGAGAAATCCATCACCTGACGACCGCCCGCCTGTGACCGCCAGAGGCTCGCCCAGGGATCGTCGCTGTTGATCACCGCAATGCCCGTTTTGGAAAGCGCCATGAATACGCTTCCCTTCTCCGTCGCGATGGTTTCCAGCGTTCCCATCCCGGCAAGATGGGCGCGTTGGGCATTGGTGACGATCGCTACGTTCGGCCGGGCAATGCGCGCCAAATAGGCGATTTCGCCCGGGTGGTTCATCCCCATTTCGATGACTGCCGCGCGATGGCCGCCATTTAACTGCAGCAGCGTCAGCGGCAGGCCAATGTCGTTATTGAAGTTCCCTTGGGTCGCCAGCACCGCATCACCAAAAGCAGTGCGCAGGATGCCAGTGATCATTTCCTTGGTCGTCGTCTTGCCGTTGCTGCCGGTCACGGCCACCACCGGGATGTCGAATCGCGACCGCCACCACGCGGCCAGCGCCCCCAAGGCCTGCCGCGTATCGGCAACGACAATCAACGGAAGCCCGAGTTGCCGAAGTCCTTCCGGCGCCAGCGTATCAATGACGGCAGCAGCGCATCCCGCTGCCTTGGCCGTAGCGACGAAGCCGTGACCATCGAACGTTTCGCCGCGCAACGCAATGAACAACTCGCCGGACCGAGTCTTGCGACTATCGGTCGACACGCCAACGAGGGCAGCATCGCCCCCGATCAATTGCCCACTCATGGCCTGCGCCGCTTCGCGCAGCGTCATCATGCTCATTGCTTTTTCTCCTTGCGCGCGTCCAAGGCGGCCCGCGCCTCTTCGACGTCGGAGAACGGACGGCGCACACCGGCGATCTCCTGGTAGGGTTCGTGCCCCTTGCCGGCAAGCAGTATCACTTCCGCTGGATGCGCAGCCAGCACGGTACGTCGGATGGCCTCGCCCCGATCGACAATTACGCTCGCATCAGGCGCGCCGCGGCGGATCTCGTCGAGAATGGCCTCCGGTTGTTCGCTGCGCGGATTGTCGCTCGTCAGCACGACACGGTCCGCCAGACGTACGGCAATCTCACCCATTAGCGGGCGCTTGCCGCGATCACGATCACCGCCACAGCCAAAAATCACGGTCAGCCCGGCGCCGCGCGTGTCTGCCAAGCCGCGCAAAGCTTTCAACGCATTCTCCAACGCATCCGGCGTATGGGCATAATCGACGGCGATCACCGGCTCATTGTGCCCACCGACTTTTTCCAGACGCCCCGGCGGCGGCATCAAACCGGCCAGGCGCTCCGCCGTTTCCGCCGGCGTCAGACCGGCGTCCACCAGCACTGCCGCTACCGCTAGCAGGTTGGAAATGTTGTAACGCCCAAGCAGACCGGTTTCAACCATGGCCCGTCCATTCGGCGTACAAAGCCGAAAACGCATGCCGCTCAGGGTTTCCTCGATGGCTTCGGCACGAATTACCCCCGGTCGCTCATCCGGACAATCACGTTGCGTATAGCACAAGACTTTGCTGGCCGTCGTCCGCGCCACCAATTCCGCGCCGAATGGATCGTCGAGATTGATCACCGCCAGCCGCAGGCGCGGCCATCGAAACAGTCGCGCCTTGGCCTCGGCATAGGCTTCCATGGTGCCGTGGTAATCGAGGTGGTCGCGTGTCAAATTGGTAAAAATCGCCACGTCGACACGGGCGCCGTCCATGCGCCCCTCCTCGATGCCGATCGAACTGGTTTCGAGCGCGCAGGCTTGAGCTTCGTCGTCGGCAAACCGGCGCAAATAGCGCGTCAACGTCGTCGCTTCAGGTGTCGTGAAACCGGTTTCCTTGAGCGCGTCGATGAAGCCCGCCCCCAACGTGCCAATGATCGCGCAGCGCCGCGGATGCGCGCGCCCAAGCCATTGACTGATCGTGGTTTTGCCATTCGTACCGGTAACAGCGATCAGCGATAGCCGCTCGCTCGGCTGTCCGAACACGGCATGTGCCAACGGCCCGCATAGCGGACGCAGTCCGCAGGCCGAGAAATTCGCCACCCGCCACTCAGGATTCCAGACAAAATCGTCGCCGGCCTCCCACAGCACCGCAACCGCGCCACGGGCAATGGCATCGCCGATATAACGACGGCCGTCGGCCAGCGCACCGCGATACGCGACAAACAAGTCACCCGGGACCACCTGGCGGCTATCGTCAGCCACCCCCGCGGGAACGATGCCGAGCGCATCCAATTGCCGCAACACATCGGCCGGGGTCAACGAAGGGCGCATCGCCGGGCGACTCACAACCGCTCCTTCGCCACGGCCGCACCTTGTGCGACATGCAACGGCGCGTCGTGTGGCACGCCGAGCGTCCGCAAAGCCCCGCCCATCACGAGCGAAAAGATCGGGCCCGCCACATCGCCACCATAATGAGCCGCGCCGCCCGGCTCGTCGATCATCACCGCCACAACCAGCCGCGGATCCGATACCGGCGCAAAGCCAACGAAGGAGGCAACGTATTTCTTGACGTACTGCCCCCCTTCGATCTTGTATGCCGTGCCAGTTTTTCCGCCGACGCGATACCCCGGAACCTGCGCTTTCGGTGCGGTCCCTCCGGGTTGTGCGGCCATTTCCAGCATCGCCCGTACTTCCCGCGCAGTCTGCTGACTGAATACCGGCGTTGCGGCCACCGGCGCGCCCTCGACCCGGGTCAGGGACAACGGAATCAAGTCGCCCTCACGCGCAAAAATCGTATAGGCCCGGGCCAATTGCATCAGCGATACCGATAAGCCATGCCCGTACGACATGGTCGCCTGCTCGATCGGTCGCCACGTCTTCCAGGGACGCAGACGGCCTGTCACTTCGCCCGGGAATCCCAGCCCCGGCGCCCGCCCCACCCCGATGGCATCGTACATCTCCCACATCTGCTCCGGCGTCAGCAGGCTGGCGATCTTCGCCGTCCCGACATTCGATGATTTTTGAATGACCTGCGCCACCGTCAGTGGTCCGTGCGGATGCGCATCCGAGATCGTCGCCGTCCCGATCGTCAATTTGCCCGGGGCGCAATTGATCACCGTATCGAAGCGCACCTTGTTGCTCTCCAGCGCCAACGCTGCCGTAAACGGTTTCATCACCGACCCCGGCTCATAGGTATCGGTCAAGGCGCGATTGCGCAGCTGTGCGCCGGTCAGCCGCTCGCGGTTGTTCGGGTTGTAGGTCGGCCAATTGGCCAAAGCGAGGATCTCGCCGGTCTTGGCGTCAATCACCACCGCACCACCCGCCTTGGCCTTGTGATCGGCAATCGCCTGCTTGAGATGGCTGTAGGCGAGGTACTGGATCTTCGAATCGAGCGCCAGGCGAATATCCCTGCCATCCTGCGGCAAACGGATCGAACCGACGTCTTCGACGATCTGGCCACGCCGGTCCTTGATCACGCTGCGGCTACCCGAATGCCCGAGCAACTGGCTCTGGAAGGCGAGTTCGACACCTTCCAGTCCTTTATCGTCGACCCCGGTAAAGCCGACCACATGCGCGGTCATTTCCCCGGTCGGATAATAACGGCGGTATTCTTTGTCGAGCCCGACCCCCGGCAACTTCAATGCGGCCACACGTTCACCGATTTCCGGGGGCAACTGCCGTTGTAGAAAAACGAAGGATTTGTCACTCGCCAGTTTCCGAGTGAGTTCCTTGACATCCATTTCCAGCACGGCCGCCAGCTGCTTGATCTGCTGGGGGGTCAGACGCGCCTCGGCGGGGACTGCCCAGACCGACTTCATCGGCGTCGAGATCGCCAGCACGTCGCCATTGCGGTCGGCGATACGTCCACGCGACGCAGAGATTTCCAGCTCGCGCTTGTAGCGCGACTCACCTTTTTCCTGCAAAAAGTCATTGCGCAACACCTGCAGGTAAAACGAGCGCCCGATCAGCACGCCAAAGCAGGCCAGGATCAGCAACGCCATCAGACGCGACCGCCAGGCCGGCAGCCTCAACTGAAGCACCGGACTTTCGGCGAATTTGTGGGCGCGGGGACTGAAGCGCATCATTGCGACGCCCCTGCTGCCACTGCGGTCAACACCCGCGCCGGTTCCGGCGTGCGCATTTTCAATCTTTCGCGCGCGATCTTCTCGATACGCGGCGAGGTCGCCCAGGTCGACAATTCAATCTGCAGTTGGCCAAATTCGACATCAAGCTGCTTGGCCCGCTCCTGCTCTGCCTCCAGCGCCTGAAACAATTTGCGCGCCTTGTGCTGTGAGGTGATCACGCCCAGGGCACAAAAAACGGCCGCCAACAGCAGCAACATGTTGAGCCGGATCATCAGGCTGCCTCCGGCATTGACGCATCACCCATGCGCTCGGCTACGCGCATCACGGCACTGCGCGCGCGTGCATTTCCGGCCACTTCGGCGGCACTCGCCTTGACCGGTTTCCCGATCAGACGGAGCTTCGGCTTCGGCAAATCCGCCGCGCGCAACGGCAAATTTTTCGGCAGGTTGTCGACCGCGGACTGTTCGCGCATAAACCGCTTGACGATGCGGTCTTCGAGCGAATGGAAGCTGATGACCACCAGTCGACCTCCCTGCACCAAAGCATTCATCGCCTGCGGCAGGGCTAGAGCAAGCTGCTCGAGTTCCTGATTGACGTGAATCCGTAGAGCTTGAAAGGTGCGCGTCGCCGGATCCTGGCCGGGCTCACGGGTCCGCACGGCTTCGCGTACCAATGCGGCGAGTTGGCCCGTGGTTGCAAGCGGCTGCTCGC
>CAYUYI010000194.1:0-4787 GCA_964448995.1 uncultured Propionivibrio sp.
GGCTGGTCGAATGCGGCGAATCCGTCGTTGCAGGTACGCTTCGCCGTGACGGCGGGGGTGACGACCTATCAACTGTATGATGTTTCCGTTCCCGGTACGCCGGTTGCCATGACTGCTGCGGCGACGTACACGGCGGGTCAATCCATCGCCATTGCCTCGACCGCTCCGCCGGCGGCTTCGGCGACCGATTTTGGTTCGAAGATCGTGGTCAGCGGCCAGCCTGCTGATGGTGATACTTTCTCGATCGAGCCGAGCGCTAGTCAAAGCATCTTCCAGACAATGCAGAGCCTGATTAGCGCGTTGAAGACGTCGGTCAGCTCGACGACCTATACTTCGACGCAGCTTTCGAATGACTTGGCGGCGCAGCTCTCCAATATCGATCAGGCCGCCGAGAATGTCAGCCGGGTTCAGTCGATCGTCGGAACGCGGTTGAGCGAAATCGATTCGCTTTCATCGACCGCCGCTGATCTCGACGTGCAATACAATGCGACGCTTTCGGATCTGCAGGATCTTGACTACGCCAAGGCAATTTCAGATTTCACCTTGCAGAAGACCTACCTTGAAGCGGCGCAGAGTTCCTTCGCAAAGATTGCCGGGCTGAGCCTGTTCAACTATTTGTAAACACTTATGCGCCTGTTCCGAATTGCCTTGTTGGGGATCGTGTTGACCGGTTGTGCCGCCGATGGGATGTACAACCCCGTCGTGACGAACCATTCGGTTAACCCCGTGACCGGCGAACTGCGTTCCCAGCCCGCCGTCGAGCATCTACAGACTGTCGAGGTCAGTGCCGAAACCGGGGTGGGGGCGGGCGCCTTGGTCATGTTTGGGCATCCGGTCAGGGCGCTGGGTTTGCCTGGAACAATTTTCAATCCGGCCAATTCGGCGCTGCTTTACGTGATCTACGATCCCATGGCACCCAACTGGACGATCCAGGAGCGGATGCTCGGTGCCGATACCTATGAGCTTTCCTTGCGTGCCAAAAGTTTCCGCGTCGGCGGCGATGGCGAGGCCTATCAGATTCTGAAGCGTCGTGCGCTCTATCTGCAGCGGGCGACCAAGGGGGCAAGCTACCGCATTCTGGACTATTCCGAAGGAATTGAGTCGAGTACCCCGCTGACGCACCGGGTCGGGAGTGGCGTCATTCAGCTGGTGCGTACCGAGGCGTCGCCAAAACGCTGATTCAGCGCAGGACAAAAAATCCGAGCATCGACTGCAAACCGTACTCGAAAAGTTGCTGGAACGGCGCACTGAGATAATTCAAGCTGGCCAGCAAAGCAGAGAACCCCATCACAATCGTCACTGGAAAGCCGATCGCAATCAGGTTGAGCTGTGGAGCGACGCGTCCGAGAATACCCAGCGCCACATTGGTGATCATCAGCGTGACCAGAATCGGTAGGGCGAGAAACACACCGGACGAGAAAATCACACTTCCGGCCGCGGCGATGTTTTGCCATGATGCCGGCTTCACCGCGCCGAGGCCGACGGGAATGGCCGTGAAACTCTGGATTACCGTGGTGATGACCATCAGATGACCGTTGATGCTGAGAAATACCAGTAATGCCAGAAACCCAATGAATTCCGAAATAACTGGTGTCTGCGAGGTGTTCTGCGGATCGTAGGCCGTCGCGAAGCCTAACCCAGCCTGGTTGCTGATCAGTGTTCCGGCCATGTCGATGGCGCTGAAAACCAGGCGCAGCGCAAAACCCATTGCAAAACCAATGAGCAGTTGCTGCGCCAGAATCAGCAGACCGATGCCGGAGGCTGCTTCGACGGGCGGCATGGCGGGCAAGCCTGGTGTCACCGCAATCGTAATCGCAAGTCCGAGCATGAGCCGCACACGCATCGACAAACCCGGGTTGTTGAAGGGCGGTGCTGCGGCCAGCAACGCCAGGATACGAGCCAGAGGAATGAAAAATGCAATGATCCAGGCGTTGAGCTGGGCGGAGGTCAGGCTGATCATGTGCAACGTGGCCTAGCCGATGAGCTGCGGAATGCTCTCGAACAGGCGGCGGATGTAGTCGACCATCATTTGCAGCATCCAGGGGCCGGCCAGGATCATCACGATGAATGAGCCAATCAGTTTCGGAATGAACGACAGCGTCTGCTCGTTGATTTGCGTGGCCGCTTGAAAGATGCTGACGATCAGCCCGATGACGAGCGCGGCCAGCAGCATCGGCCCGGACAGGATGAGGGTCATTTCGACGGCCTGTCGGCCGATATTCATGACGACTTCCGGTGTCATGTCGCGAAACTCATGACCAGCGAGCCGAGCAGCAAATGCCAGCCATCTACCAGCACGAATAGCATCAGCTTGAAGGGTAAGGCGATCATGACCGGTGACATCATCATCATGCCCATCGACATCAGTACGCTGGCCACGACCATGTCGATAATCAGGAAGGGAATGAAAATGATGAAACCGATCTGAAACGCGGTTTTCAGTTCGCTGGTGACGAAAGCCGGAATGAGCACGCGCATGGGGATGTCATTGGCGGATTCAAGCTTGGGTGTGTTGGCAAGGCGAGCAAACAGGCCGATATCCGATTCGCGGGTCTGTTTTAGCATGAAGCTGCGTAACGGCACGGCCCCGCGATCAACTGCCTGGCTAAAGGTGATGCGATTCTCAGAGAGGGGTTGGTAGGCGTCGACATAAATCTTGTCGAGCACCGGCGACATGACGAAAAAAGTGAGAAACAGCGACAGACCGACGATCACCTGGTTGGGCGGCGAGGTTTGGGTGCCGAGCGCATGGCGTAGCAGGCTGAGCACGATGACGATGCGGGTAAAGCTCGTCATCATCAGCAGGGCGGCCGGGATGAAGGTTAATGCCGTCAGCGTCAGCAGCGTCTGGATGGACAATGTATAGGTCTGCCCCCCGCCGGGAGTCGGGGTGCTGGTCAGCGCCGGCAGGCCGCTGCTCTGCGCCAGGGCGGCGCAAGGCAACAGCAGCAACGCCAGCGCGAAAAGGCGTGCGGGGATCGAGTACGGTCTATTTCGATTCATGGTTCCGTTCGGTGATTTGCCGGAGCCAGTGTCCGAAGGGTTTGTCATTGGTGGCATCAGCAAGCAGTTCGCCCTTTGGCAGCGTATGGAGCGTCTTGATCTGCCCTGGAACCACGCCGATCACCAGCCAGGTGTCGCCGACCTCGACCAGCAGGATGCGTTCCCGGGCGCTGACCATCAGGCCGCCAACGATTTTCATCGGGCCGGCATGACCAAAGGTCTTGCCACCGTTGAGTCGGCGGAGGAGATACGCTCCGGCAAAGAGAACACCGATAATCAGCGCCAACCCGAAAAGCATCTGCAGGATCGCCGTGCCGGAAGCACCCGGTGGCTCGCTTGTCTGCGCCAAAAGCGGAAAGGAGATGCCGAACAGCAACAGCGCGCATATCGCGCGCGCGCCGGTTAGTCGTTGTGGCTGGCTTGGGGTCATTGGGGCAGTCGGGAACTCATCCGACCGCTATCTTAATCCAAGCGTCGTGAAGGTGAAACAAATGGCTGATCCGTCAGCGGTTGAGTTTGCGCATGCGTTCTGACGGGGTGATGATATCGGTCAGGCGGATGCCGAACTTGTCGTTAACCACCACCACTTCGCCCTGGGCGATCAGGGTGCCATTGACATAGACGCTCATCGGTTCGCCGGCCATGGCGTCGAGTTCGACGACCGATCCATGGGCCAGTTGCAGAAGGCTCTTGATTGAAATCTTCGTACGCCCGAGTTCGACGGAAAT
The DNA here is from genome assembly GCA_964448995.1 of uncultured Propionivibrio sp. Lineage (GTDB taxonomy): Bacteria > Pseudomonadota > Gammaproteobacteria > Burkholderiales > Rhodocyclaceae > Propionivibrio. The sequence continues at coordinate 3,732 of CAYUYI010000194.1, forward strand.
CTGGACCGGGATGTCCAGAATCATGTCGAGTTCGTTCATCATCGACGCTTTTCCGTCACTTTGGCCGAACGTCTGAAAAATCTGAGCCGGCTGCGCGTTCGTCGCCGCGGCTGCATCTACGGTGGCCTGTTCGGCCATGGCCGCTGCCCAATCGTCTTCTACGCTGCCGCCGTTATCCGGGCTGGTGTTTTCAGTATCGTCAGTCATTATGGTCTTCCGGAGAAGGGTCGCTCGGTGCGACAAAGCGCTCAATTTTCAGGGCGTATTGCCCGCCTTGCTGGCCATAGCGACATTCCATCAGCGGAATGTCATCGACTTTGGCCATGATGGTCTCGGGGATGCTGACGGGAATGATGTCGCCAGCCTTCATCTTGAGAATCTGACCCAGCGTCACGGGCGCCGTGGCCAGTTCTGCCGCGATCTCGATTTCAGCATCTTTTAGCTGCTTGCGCAGCATGACGATCCAGCGGTGATCGGTCGACAGCTGGTCGCTCTGCATTGAACTGTAGAGCAGATCGCGGATCGGTTCGACCATCGAGTACGGGAAGCAGATGTGCATGTCCGCACCGGTCCCACCAAATTCGAGCGAGAACGTCGTGGAAATAACGATTTCGGAAGGGGTCGCGATATTGGCGAATTGCGAGTTCATCTCCGAACGGATGTATTCGAAGTTGATGTCGTAAACCGGTTTCCAGGAGCGCGCATACTCCGAGAAAACGACGCGCAACATGCCCTGGATGATGCGTTGTTCCGTGCCGGTAAAATCGCGGCCTTCGACGCGGGTGTGGAAACGGCCGTCGCCGCCGAACATGTTGTCGACGACGAGAAAGACCAGATTGGGATCAAAGACGAACAGCGCCGTGCCGCGTAACGGCTTGGCCATGACCAGATTGAGGTTGGTCGGGACAACAAGGTTGCGGATGAATTCGCTGTATTTTTGCACGCGGATCGGGCCGACGGAAATCTCGGTGGTCCGGTGCATGTAGTTGAACAGACCGATACGCAGGTAGCGGGCAAAACGCTCGTTGATGAGTTCGAGCGTCGGCATGCGCCCAC
>CAYUYI010000195.1:0-4786 GCA_964448995.1 uncultured Propionivibrio sp.
ACCCCTGGTCAAAATTCAACGCGCACAGGTGGTCAAATTTAAACGCGCGCCGACAATCGGGTTACAGCGTGCCTTCGCGCTTCTGTAGTGCTTCTATCGTCACGCCAACTTCAGCGTTGCCGCCAAAAACCGTACCGAGTTTCTTCTTGGCGATGTGCTCAAGATTGACCGTGTAAGCTTTGGCCGGCAGCTGCACGTACTTCACTTCCTTGGCCAGCTTAGCGCCTTCCTTCATGTAGTACTCGACGAACTCCTTAACTTCAGGCTTCTCGTACGACTTGGCATTAACATAGATGAAGATCGGGCGTGACAAAGGCTGGTAGGTGCCATCCAGTACGGTTTTCTCGGAGGGACCGACTGCTGGGCTACCAACTTTCTCGATGACCGACAACGCTTTCAGCTTGCTGGTATTCTCGGCGTAGTAAGCGTAACCAAAGTAGCCGATGGCATTGACGTCGCGTGAGATGCCCTGCACCAACACGTTGTCGTCTTCCGAAGCAGTGTAGTCACCACGCGACGATTTGGCCTTGCCGACAACGGCTTCGGTGAAATAGTCAAACGTGCCGGAATCCGCTCCCGGCCCGAAGAGCTTGATCGGGGCATCCGGCCAAGCCGGGTTGATCTGGTTCCACTTGGTGAGCTTGCCCTGCGCCGCTGGCTCCCACATTGCCTTCATCTGCTCGACAGTGATGTCCTTCAGGAAACTCTTGGGATTGACGACGACGGTAATGGCGTCAAAGGCTACCGGCAGTTCGTAGTACGTGATACCGACCTGCTTGCAGGCGTCCATTTCAGATTTGAGGATGGGGCGTGAGGCATCGGAAATGTCGGTCTCACCACGTTGGCCTTGCAGGTTTCGATGATCGAGTAGAGATTCGCACTGGCGTGTGTGCCGGCGACCGTAACCCCGCGCCCCGTCATCCATCAGGAGACGGGGCTTTTCATTTTGAGGTCACTGACCGCCAGTTATTGCAATTGCTTGACCATCTCGGAGATGGGCATCGACAGAATTGTTCGAATCATTCGACTCTGCCCTGCATGCAGCTTTTCGGGAATGTCCGTTCTGGACTCGAACTCTGACTGGATGTCCCGGGCTTCTTGCAAAATTGCACCGGACATGGCGTTCGTAATCATATCCACCGTGCGTTTTGGCAAACCGATCTGGTCGCCGAATTCATGGAGGTGTTTGCGACGGACATCGGCGAACGTGGTGGCCTCTCCGATCGGATGGGTGAGGGCAATGTTTGGCCAGACTGTGCCGTGCGCCCCAACCTGTTCCGGCGTGCTCCAGGATGCGGTACTCAGCATGTCGTAGAAGGGCGCCAGAGCTATTCCATAGCGATCGACAACGAAAGACACGTTTTTGAGGTGCGCGTCATTGTTACCGATCAGTACATTGAAAAGCGTCCATTGAAACAACCGGATTCGCGTCGGCGCCTTGGAACGCACAAGCGAAATGATATCGAGGATCCCCTTGGCCCCGGACCGCTGGTATTTGTTTCCGGCATACAAGGACAGCAACTGCGCACCATCAATTACATGTTTGCGCCACCACTTGCCTGACGCGAAATAGCGGTCGAACCGAGAAATCAGATAGATGCTCGATGGGACGTAACGCAATTCCACGAGGGTAATTGGTAATTTCAGCGCTTTGGCCAGGCGCGCGCAGAACCATTCGTTAATGGAGCTGGCCGGGTAGTGATCGCTGTAGGAATCCGGCTTCAGTATGTGGGTGGAGACCTCAGAGCCCACAGGCTCATGAAGCTGGCCATTTCCATCAATATGAACCAGCAATTTGTCTTGCGCGCCGGCGATCGACATGTGTTTCGGCGCCTTTTCCCCAAGGGGGATGCGCGGCATCGCCTGAATTCTTGCTTCCAGATCCTCATTGTTAAGTCTCCGGATGTCCGGTGCTGGAAGCGTTTCGCCCGGGGGAAGCAATGTCAAAGCGCCGGTAGACTCGCCGCCCAACAGAGTCAGCAATTGCCACGCATCGAGCGGCCCCATGTTCAAGGACTGAATCAGCCGTTTACGGGCATCCTCTTCCGGCAACAGATTGTCGAAAAAATACTGCACGGGACGATCGGAGCCCGTATCCACGATGCTTTCCCGCAGGGGAAGCCCCGGTGAGATCGGAAAACCCGACTTGATCCACTCCGGCGCGTAATCTAGCGACCAGATGCCGTCATTCTCTTGCAGCGTCCCGACATCCTGCCCTTCAAGCGTAACGATCAATGAACGCCTCATCGCGACACTCGCTTTCGCGGAGAAGTTTTGCCCGGTTTGGGCAGGTCAATCGCGATGACCTCCGGAGGAGGGGATAGCGTCATCTCGATGCCCAGCTCATCCATGAGCTTGAACAGCGATTTGATTGCTTCCGTAGTCGGCCCGGCCTCGAGCCGGCGCAGCGTAACGTGCGAAATATTCACCGTGGCAGCAAGATCGAGGGAATGCACCCCCAGCGACGTTCTTGTCTGTCGCAGCACCGCGCTCAGTTCTTCCGGAGACTTGACTTGTAATTTCACGACAACCTCGTAATCGCCACTATTTTTTCGATTATAGGGGTATTTAACGTCAAATTCAACAAACGAAATATTTATATCTTTTACAGGCGGTCTTTGTCCGCTTTTTTATTTATCGAAAGTTGTGTTTCTATTGCTAGCAAAAAATACGTACAACCGCAAGAACGCGAACGAGTCTTACGATATCGGCATGATGTAGATCAACAGCGAGTGGCTTCCGACCCTCGCGAAGAAGGGAATTACCGAGAGACATCTGTTGGACCCGTGCATCAGTCTCGATGTCGGTGCGTGGGTGCTGTGACGTCCTCCCCGAAAACCGAAGCGGCGAGAAGTAGAGATTTCTGGCAAATTTGAAGCCCTAAGGGGCAGGAGATTTGTCATGAAGAAATCGAGATACACGGAAGAGCAAATTGCCTTTGCGCTCAGACAGGCCGAACTAGGAACAGCTGTCGCAGAGGTGTGCCGCAAGATGGGCGTGTCCGAAGCTACCCGCTTCTGGGAGGTGATCACTCAGGGGGAACGGCGCAGTGCCGCGTTAGCTGTACACGCACTTCGAAGAAATGTTCGAAATCATGAAGACTTATGACGAAGGTTTTTCCCTCGGCGACGGCCAGCACCCCGGCTCAATCTACGACGCCAACGACGAAGCGCCGCTCTATACACTTGAGCCGCTGACGAGCAACATCGCGCCGCACTACGACCACATCACCAGCGGCATCGGCGCCGCCATGATCGGTTGGTACGGCACGGCCATGCTCTGTTAAGTCACACCGAAGGAACTTCTCGGCTTACCGAACAAGAACGACGTCAAGGACAACCAGACCCCAGCGGCCTTCAAAAAACTGCGTATTTCAACCACGAAACCGGAGACCGTTTTCCAGGAATAAGTGGTCCGAAGAAATCCGGCAGGTCACAGGGGCGGCCTTCTCCCGATCGATCACGCGGAATCAGCGGATGACGCGAGCGCCCTTGCCCTTCATCGCGGCCTCAACCTCATCGACGCGCACCATCGAGGTGTCGCCTGGCGTCGTCATCGCCAACGCGCCATGCGCGGCACCGTATTCGACCGCCGCCTGCGGGCCCTTGCCTTCCATGAAACCATAGGCCACGCCCGAGGCAAATCCGTCGCCGCCGCCGACGCGATCGTAGATCTCGAGATTGTCGCGCTTCATCGACTCGTAGATCTTGCCGTCATACCAGAGGATCGCCGACCAGTCGTTGATCGTCGCCGTCTTGGCATTGCGCAGCGTCGTCGCCGCCACCTTGAAGTTCGGGAACTCGGTGACCGCCTTCTGGATCATCTTGGCGAAGGAATCGGTCTCGATGTTGGTCAGGTGCTCGTCGGCGCCTTCGACGTCAAAGCCGAGACAGGCGGTGAAGTCTTCCTCGTTGCCGATCATCACATCGACATACTTGGCGATCTCGCGGTTGATGCGCTGCGCGGCCTCCTTGCCGCCCTGGCTCTTCCACAGCGAGGCGCGGTAGTTGAGGTCATAGGCGACGATCGTGCCGTATTTCTTGGCCACCTGGACGGCTTCGATCACGGCTTCGGCCGTGTTCGAGGCCAAGGCCGCAAAAATGCCGCCGGTATGGAACCAGCGCACGCCCTCTTCGCCGAAGATCTTTTCCCAGTTGAATTCGCCGGGCTTGATCTGCGACGCCGCGGTATGGCCGCGATCCGAGCAACCGAGTGCCGGACGCACGCCAAAACCCTTTTCGGTAAAGTTGAGGCCAACGCGGGTATTCTTGCCGAGGCCGTCGAAATCACGCCAGACGACGTGGCTCATATCGACGCCGCCCTGCATGATCAGGTCTTCGAGCAGCCAGCCGAGGTCGTTGTTCGGGATCGCGGTCGCCACCATGGCGCGCTTGCCCCAGCACTTGCGCATGGCGCGCGCGACGTTGTACTCGCCACCGCCTTCCCAGACCTGGAAGCTGCGGGCATTGCGCACGCGGCCGAAGCCCGGGTCGAAGCGCAACATGATTTCGCCGAAGGACGCACAGTCCCACTTGCACTCGGCGGCCGATTTGACGATCAGTTCTGCCATAGTCGATTACTCCCGCTTATTTGCCGGCCAGTTCGGCCTTGATGCGCTTGACGAGCGCGATGGTCTGGCGCACGTTTTCCTCGATGCCCTTGAAATCCTTGGCGTCGAGCAGTTTCTTGGTGATCAGGTTGGAACCGACGCCGCAGGCGACGATGCCGGCGCCGAACCACTTGCGCAGCGACTCCTCGGTCGGCTCGACGCCGCCGGTCGGCATGA
>CAYUYI010000196.1:0-4717 GCA_964448995.1 uncultured Propionivibrio sp.
GACCTGAAAAAGCACTATAAGCCTGTTTTCCGCAAACAATCAATTTCGGACTTCCGCAGAGATCAATTGCGGCGATGCGCCCAGACCAGCATGATCACCCCAGCGGCGACCATGGGCAACGACAACCACTGCCCCATGCTGATCACCTCGGAGAGCCCGAAAATGCCGTCATCGGGATTACGGAAAAATTCGGCCACAAAACGGAAAATGCCATAGCCCATCAGGAACACGGCTGAAACTGCGCCACACGGACGCGTTTTCCCGGAATAAAGCCACAGCCCGCCGAACAGCACCAGCCCCTCCAGCCCGCATTGATAGAGCTGCGATGGATGGCGCGGCAACAGATCGCCGGCTTGCGGAAACACCATGGCCCACGGCAGCGCCGGATCGCAAACGCGCCCCCACAACTCGCCGTTGATGAAATTGCCGACACGGCCGGCGGCCAGTCCCAACGGCACCAGCGGCGCGATGAAATCCGTAATTTCGAGCCAGCGCCGCTGCGTTTTTCTGGCGCAATAGGCCATCGCCACCAGCACACCGAGAAAACCGCCATGAAAGGACATACCCCCCTTCCAAACGGCCAGCATTTCCGACGGGTGCGAGAAATAGTAGCCCGGTGCGTAGAACAGCACCTCGCCGAGCCGTCCCCCGAGGATGACGCCAAGCACGCCATAGAACAGCAAGTCATCCAGCTGGGCGACGGTCCACCCGCCGTGGATCAACTGCGGATGCGTCCGGATGCGTCGCCGGCCGAGCCACCAGAACTGGGAAAACGCCAGCAGATACATCAGCCCGTACCAGTGAATGGCCAGCGGGCCGATCTGAACGGCAACAGGATTGAATTGAGGGTGGATGAGCATGGGGAAGCGGCGGCGCGGGATGATTCGCTCTCGAAGCGACAGGCGCCTCCGGGCGAATACGATCAACAGACAATCACATTGGTCGCCCGACTATAGCACACCGACAGCCCTCGACTGGCTTCACGGGATCGACGCAGCCAAACCAAAAATCCGTGTGCACACCATGCCCGCAAGCCAATAGGGACGCCATTCTTCGCAGGTACCCCGGCAAGAATGGCTATTCACGCGCCTGACGAAGGGGTATCCTTGCGAAGCCGCCGCTCGGTGGCAAAAACGGCCCCACCACCCCTGCGTTTTCCTCCGAACATCGAAACCGCGCTTCCCGGATGGTCGCGTTAACGGGGCTCTGATCAAGAGAGACAAGAGCGTTCCGGGAGTTCCGCCTCCCGGAACGGGTGAAGAGCTATTTCCCCGGAGACGGGGTTTCCGACAGGGAACGATAATGCAGATTCGCAAGAAGATCTTGTTGCTGGTCGCGATGGCCATGCTGACATGCGCCGCCGTCTCGGGATTCGGGCTGTACGGCCTCCGCCTGGTCAACGCCAACGTGGTCCAGATTTCAGGAAACTCGGTCCCGGCCCTGATCCTCGTCAGCGAGATGCGCAACACGTATTTGGTGCTGATCCCGCAGGTCTTCGCCCGTGCGACGGCCGACGACCCCGAGAAAGGCAAGGATCTCGAGAAGCGGATCGACGATGGCTCGCAAAATCTGATCAAGCAGATCAACGACTACACCGCGCGCACCACCGACGAGGACGAGAAGAAGGCGCTGACCGAGGCAAAGTTCAGGCTCTCCCTGTTCATCACCCGGCTCAAACAGATCAATTCCCTGGCCTCGATGGGCGAGAAGGAGTTGGCCGTCGCGGCGATCCAGAACGACGTCGAGCCGATCCATCAGCGCCTGTCCGCCGCGTTCGACGAACTGGTCAAGATGAATGTCGGTAACACCAACAGCGTCGCCGAGTCGGCCGCTAACACCTTTGGCAGAACGCTCGCCCTGACGGTTTCCGTCGCGCTGATCGGCGTCGTGATCATCGGGGTGATGGGGTTCCTGTTCGGCCGCTCGATTACCGGACCATTGCAGTCGATGCAGCAAGCGATCATGCGGACGGCACAGGAACTCGACTTTACCGTCCCGATCACGGTACACACCCGGGATGAAATCGGCCAGACACTTGAAGCCTACAACACCCTGCTTGCGCGATTGCGCAGCAGTTTCGCCGAAATCCAGAATGCTTCCGCGCGCATGGCAGCGCTGATGGCGGACGTCGACCGGACCTCGAAAGAGATCGCCGAAAACTCGCATGCCCAGAGCGACGCGTCGGCGGGCATGGCCGCCGCTGTCGAGGAGCTTTCGGTGAGCATTTCCATGGTCGCCAGCCAGGCGCGGGATGCCAGCGAACATACGGTCGCCTCCCGCGATATCGCCGACCGCGGATCGGAAGTCATCCTATCCACGGTCAATGGCATCCAGACCATTTCCAGTTCGGTCCGCGACACCTCTGCGCGCATCGCCACGCTGCGTTCCGACAGCGAGAGCATCGCCTCGGTCGCCAACATCATCAAGGAGATTGCCGAGCAGACCAATCTCCTGGCGCTCAACGCCGCGATCGAAGCAGCGCGCGCCGGCGAGCAGGGCCGCGGTTTCGCCGTCGTCGCCGACGAGGTGCGCAAGCTGGCGGAACGCACTGCCAAATCGACGCAGGAAATCTCCGGGCTGCTCGGAAAAATGCAGACAGGGGCCCGAGAGGCCGTTGATGCCATGGCCCTGGCTGTCAGCGAGGTCAACACCGGCGTCGACAACGCACGTCGGGCCGGGGAAGCCATCGGAGCGATCCGGCAGGACTCGAGCGCCGTGGTCGGTGTCGTCGGCGAAATCTCCGAAGCCGTGCGAGAGCAAAGCGCCGCGAGCACCTCGATCTCGCAACGCATCGAGCAGATCGCCCAGATGACCGAGCGCAACACGGCTGCCGCCGAAACGACGGCGGAAGCGATCCATCGCATGAGTGAGATGAGTCACGAAATCCTCGAAGCGCTGAAAGCCTACCGGGTCTAACCCCCGAACGGAACATTTCCGGCGACCGGCCCCGACCGCTGGCGCTTCGCCTGCCCCACGCCTTTTGGGCTAGAATCGTACGGTTCCCCAAGGGTTTAGTCGCACTGTCGTCATTGTTGAATGGAGATTCCCATGCCTGCCTACCGTTCCCGCACTTCCACCCATGGCCGCAACATGGCCGGCGCCCGCTCACTCTGGCGCGCCACCGGCATGAAGGATGGTGATTTCGGGAAGCCGATCATCGCCATCGTCAATTCCTTCACCCAGTTCGTTCCGGGCCACATGCATCTCAAGGATCTTGGGCAGATGGTTGCGCGCGAAGTCGAGGCCGCCGGCGGCGTCGCCAAGGAATTCCACACCATCGCCGTCGACGACGGCATCGCGATGGGCCACGACGGCATGCTCTACTCGCTGCCCTCGCGCGAACTGATCGCCGACTCGGTCGAATACATGGTCAACGCGCATACCGCCGACGCCATGATCTGCATCTCCAACTGCGACAAGATCACCCCGGGCATGCTGATGGCGGCGATGCGCCTCAACATCCCGACCATCTTTGTCTCCGGCGGCCCAATGGAAGCCGGCAAAATCACGCTCGGGGGCAAGATCGTGCGCACCGACCTGATCGACGCGATGATCAAGGCCGCCGACAAGACGATGTCCGACGATGACGTCGCCCATATCGAGCGCTCGGCCTGCCCCACCTGCGGCTCTTGCTCCGGCATGTTCACCGCCAACTCGATGAACTGCCTGGCCGAAGCCCTCGGCCTCGCATTCCCTGGCAACGGCACGCTGCTGGCTACCCACGCCGACCGCAAGGAGCTATTCCTGCGTGCCGGCCGCCAGATCGTCGACCTCTGCCGCCGCTATTACGAGCAGGACGATGCGTCGGTGCTGCCGCGCAGCATCGCCAGTTTCGACGCCTTCGAAAACGCCATGTCGCTCGACGTGGCCATGGGCGGCTCGACCAATACGGTGCTGCACCTGCTGGCCATCGCCCAGGAAGCCGACGTCAACTTCACGATGAACGACATCGACCGGATTTCGCGCCAGGTGCCGCATCTCTGCAAGCTCGCACCCTCGACCGAAATCTTCCACATCGAGGACTGCCATCGCGCCGGCGGCATTTTCGGCATCCTCGGCGAGCTCGACCGCGTCGGCCTCATCCATCGCCAAGCCAGTACGATTCACACCAAGACGATCGGTGAAGCCATTGATCTCTGGGATGTCATGCGCACCCACGACATCGACATTCATACCCTGTATCTCGCCGCCCCCGGCAACGTGCCAAGCGGGCAGGCGTTCTCACAAGCCAAGCGTTACCCGGAACTCGATCTCGACCGCACGCACGGTTGCATCCGCGACAAAGCCAACGCCTACAGTCAGGACGGCGGTCTGGCAGTGCTCTTCGGCAACATTGCCGAAGACGGCTGCATCGTCAAGACCGCCGGCGTCGATGCCAGCATTCTCAAATTCACCGGCAAGGTCCGCGTCTTCGAAAGCCAGGAGGACGCGGTCAACGCGATTCTTGGCGACCAGATCACGGCCGGCGATGTCGTCATGATCCGTTATGAAGGCCCGAAGGGTGGCCCCGGTTTTCAGGAAATGCTCTACCCGACCTCGTACCTCAAGTCACGTCATCTCGGCAAGCAATGCGCACTGATCACCGACGGACGTTTCTCCGGCGGTTCATCCGGACTATCGATCGGTCACGTTTCGCCGGAAGCCGCCGAAGGCGGTGCCATCGGCCTCGTCGAGGAAGGCGATACGCTGGAAATCGACATCCCGAACCGCTCGGTCC
>CAYUYI010000197.1:0-4687 GCA_964448995.1 uncultured Propionivibrio sp.
CATCTCTCCTGGAACGGTCCGCCCTGCGAAGCGGATCGCTCTGTCGGCTCAGCGATCGTCTGGCGGCAATCCGGCGTCAGTGGCGACATCAAGAAAAGTGCTCGTCCAGTCAAGCGCCGCGCCGCCCTTGGCGACACGCGCCGTCAAGCGATTGGTGAGTACGCTGAGAAACGGCATCGGAACGGCGCTGGTTCGGGCAGTTTCGGCCACCAGATTCAGATCCTTGCGCCCGAGTGACAACTGAAAACCTGCCGGAGAGAATTCGCGGCGGTTCATGATGCCGCCGTAATTCTTGTAAATGGGGCACGAGAAGATCGTCTCACCGAAGAAGTTCGATACCGCCGTCTCGTCGATCCCGTTCTTTTTCGCGAAGACGAAGGCTTCCGCCATGGATTCGATGGCAGAAGCGATCATGAAATTGCCAGCCAGTTTGACGACATTGGCGCCGCCCGGATCCGATCCGAAGTCGACAATTTTTTGCCCCAGATTTTCCAGCACGGAATGGGCTTGTGCTTTCGCCTGCGCGTTGCCTGAAAGGCAGATCCACAGTTGGCCGGCGGCGGCCGCAGGAGGACGGCCGAAAACCGGCGCCGCAACGTAAACCGTCCCGGCAGCCTGATGCTTCTGCGCGAGTGTGTTGGCAGTTACGGGTAGGATGGTGCTCATTGAAAGATGCACGCTGCCCGGCTTCATCGCCGACAGAAACCCCTCTTGACCCAGCACGATTTCTTCAAGCGCCCGATCGTCGGACACCATGGTGAAGACAAAGTCGGCCCCAACAACGGCTTCGGCGGGCGTCGCGGCCACGCGTGCGCCACGTTTTGCAAGCACGGCCGCTTTTTCGGGGCTGCGATTCCACACGGTCAGCGGAAAGCCGGCGTCGAGAAAGCGGCTGGCCATGGCTAGGCCCATGCTGCCCAGACCGAGATAGGCAATGGTGGCTTGCATCGTATCCTCCTGTGTTGGTGACAGTTGTATTGAAGCGCTACTGTGCTTGCGCGAGCGGCGTCGGTACGCGACTCAGCCAGTCTTCCATCGACTCCAGCGAGGCCAGCCGCCGCGAAGCGCCCTCCATGTGGCGCCGGGCGGCGGATCGTGCCGCCTCTTCGTCTTGCCGGGCAATGGCTTCGACAATAATGGCGTGCTCACTTTTGACTTCCTTCAGCAAGGCACGCTTGGTCGACTCGTAGCTACGCGTGACCTGCGTGGCATTTTTAAGAAAATTGAAGAGAAATTCGATCAAAGCAAGAAAGTGCGGGTTGTTGGTGGCTTCCGCGATGCTGCGATGGAAAGCGATGTCGGCCGCAACGCCATCCTTGCCATCCTGTTCGTCGATCTCGATTTGTCGCAAGGCCGTGCGAATGGCGACCAGTTGCTGGTCAGTTCTGCGCTTTGCAGCAAGCGCCGCAATTTCTCCCTCGAGCGCCATGCGCAATTCCACCACTTCAAGGATGCTCGGAATCGACTCCACAATGCACGGATCGATGCGGAAGGGCGTGTGCATGCTCTCTTCGCGAACGAAGACGCCACTGCCTTGCCGCGACTCAACCAGACCTTCCGATTTGAGACGCGATACCGCTTCGCGGATGACGGTTCGGCTGACGCCGAAGCGGTTTGCCATGTTCATCTCGGAGGGAAGCCGCGATCCCGGCGGAAAATCGTCGCCGCGAATCAACTGCGTCAACGCCTCGCAGACGCGGTCGGCGAGGGATCCGGAAACAGTCAGTCGTTCTACGTTGAACTCCAGACGCGAAGCCATAAGTTTTTTACCTCGTAAATTTTTGTTCGGACGCTATTGTTTTTGAGCAAAGAGTGTGATTAACTTATCTCAAGGCTATCACATGTATTGTTGTACGACAACTTTGTTTTCCACGATTGATGCAGGTCGTACGGTAATGTTGATTGCACCCGCGGCGATTCAGAATGGGGACGGATGCCGCGCTCAGGACACACAAAGTATTCAAGGAGATTTATCGGTCAGACTTTTACTGCCGGCAACGTCCTTTCGAAACTGTTTCGGACGGGATGTGAAGGCGTATTTTCCAGCGAGGGGGTTGAAATGAAAGTATCACGCGTTGCTGCATGTCTAGCTGCAGTGGTGGGGTTCTCGGTTTCGTTCTCGGCAAGCGCACAAACGGAGTTGAAGATCGGTTGGACCAACACGATTGATTCTCATTATGGCGTCGGCGTCACGACCTTCGGGGAAGAAGTGGCCAAACGCACCAACGGGCGCTACAAGCTGAAATACTTCCCTAACGGCGCCCTCGGTGGAGAACGTGAAGTGCTCGAAGCCGTGCAACTGGGCACGCAAGAAATGATCATCACCTCGACTGGCCCGGTCGGCAACTTCGTGCCCGAGACCCGGATTGTTGACATCCCCTACCTGTTCCGTGACTACGACCATGCACGCAAGGTGCTGGATGGCCCGATCGGCCAGGAAATCCTGACCAAGTTCCCGGCCAAGGGGCTGGTGGCGATCAGCTGGATGGAAAACGGGTTCCGCCACGTCACCAACAGCAAGCGCCCCATCAAGACGCCGGAAGACATCAAAGGCCTGAAGATCCGCACCATGGAAAACAAGGTGCACATGGAAGCTTTCAAGGCCATGGGCGCACTGCCGACCCCAATGAACATGAACGAAGTGTTCACCGCGTTGCAGACGGGAACAGTTGACGGGCAGGAAAACCCGATTCCGGTGATCCTCGCCAACAAGCTCTACACCGTCCAGAAATACGTGACGCTTGACTCGCACGTCTATTCGCCGGCGCTGCTGATCATCAACAAGGGCATCTGGGACAAGATGAGCGACGCCGACAAGACCGCCTTCAAGGAAGCCGCCAAGATCGCGCTGGTGGCCAACCGCAAGAAAGTCAATGACGACGAAGCCAACGGCATCGACGTGATGAAGAAGGCCGGCACCGAAGTGATCACCAAGGTCGATAGCGCCGCGTTCCAGAAAGCCGTGTCCTCGGCTTACGCGACCTACAACAAAGACTTCGGCGAAGCCAACATCAAGAAGATCATGGACGTGAAGTAAGCGTTTACGACCTCTTCGCAGTACGACTTCATAACGTTTGTCTGACCGGAAGGGCACGAAAGGTGTCCTTCCCGGTGGAGTTCACCCCATGAAATACAATTTTCTCCTACTGGAACGGGCGCTGTCAGCGATCATCATCCGCGTGGCCTGCGTTCTACTTGGTGTGGCCTCGACGTTGGGCATCCTGCAGGTGCTCAGTCGCTTCATCTTTAATCAGCCACTGGCCTGGAGCGAGGTGCTGATTCGCATCGTCATCATCTGGATGGTGATGTTCGGCGTCGTCATCGCCTTTCGCGAAGGCGCGCAAGTTTCCGTTGATCTGATGTTCCGGTTGAGCGGCCGCTTTCAGCGCCCGCTACATTTCATGATCACCGTGGTTGCCGTGCTGTTTTTGGCCGTGATCGTCTGGTACGGCATCGACATCGCCTGGCGCACGCGCTTTCAGGAGATCGGCGGCATGGAGTTTCTGCCGGTGAGCGTGGGTTATGCCGCACTGCCAACGGGGGCTTTCTTCGCCATCATCGCGGCGATTGCCAATTACCTCGATCCCAAGCACAACGAGCTTGAAACGCAGCAGTAGCCAGCGCGCGTACAGACCCACGATTCAGGAGTCCACATGACGACCGCAATGTTTGCAGCAATGATCATCTTCTTCGCCTTCAGCGTGCCGATCGCCGTCTCGATCGGCATGGCGGGAACGGCCAGCGTGTTTTTCTTCACCAACACGCCGATGCTGATCGTACCCAAGGAGATGTTTTCGTCCATCGACAAGTTCGCGCTGGGCGCCATTCCTTTCTTTATCCTGGCCGGTAACCTCATGGAGGTCGGCGGCATTTCCAACCGGCTGGTCAACTTCGCCAAATCGATCGTCGGCGGCTTGCAGGGCGGGCTGGGCATCACCTGTGTGATGACCTGCATGATCTTCGCCGCGGTGTCGGGCTCCAGCGTGGCGACGACCTTCGCCATCGGCGCCATCCTGATTCCGGCGCTGATCCGCCACGGCTATCCGGTCAACTTTGCGGCGGCCTTGCAAGCGACCTCGGCGGAACTCGGCGTGATCATTCCGCCGTCGATTCCGATGATTCTGTATGGCGTCTCGGCGGAAGTGTCGATCGGTGAACTGTTCATTGCCGGCTTCGGCCCCGGGTTGCTGATTGGCGGCGGCCTGATGCTCTTCGTCTGGGTTTGGTCGAAGATCAAGGGCTACGGCAAGGACGATCACATCGGGCGGATGACATTCGGGCATGCCACCAAAGAAGCCGCCCTGGCGCTGATGATGCCGGTGATCATCCTCGGCGGCATCTACGGCGGCGTGTTCACACCGACCGAGGCGGCCGTGGTTGCCGTGTTCTACGCATTGATCGTGGGCATGGGCATCTACAAGGAGATCAAGGTCAAGGATCTGTTTCCGATCTTCCGCAAGTCCGTCATTTCGTCGGCGGTGATCATGTTCATCATTGCCAATGCCGGGCTGTTCAGCTTCCTGATCACGCGGGCCGGCGTGCCTGAAGCGATTGGTGACTTTCTCAAGGAACACCTAACGTCGGGCGCCATGTTCCTGCTGGGCGTGAATCTCGCCTTGTTCCTGATCGGCATGTTCATCGAGACCTCGGCCTCGATCATCGTGCTGGCGCCGATCCTCGCGCCGGT
>CAYUYI010000198.1:0-4683 GCA_964448995.1 uncultured Propionivibrio sp.
GCCGTCGGCGACGCCGTTGAACGCGGGCAGATTCTGCTGACGCTGGCGTGACAGCCTGACGAAGCATATTTCTCCACCTCCGACCTATCCGGGCCAGACGGCTCGCCGGCTGGCACAACCAAGGTCCGAATCGTATGGAAACGCTCAGTTTTCTCGATCTCTTCCAGGGCATCGCCACCCTGGTCGCCTCCGAACCCAAGATCATGATCGGGCGCATCGCCCTGATGCTGCTCGGTTTTGCGCTGATCTATCTCGGTTCGAAAAACGTGCTGGAACCGCTGCTGATGATCCCGATGGGGCTCGGCATGTCTTCGATCAATGCCGGCGTCCTGTTTCTGGAAGCCGGAAAGATGGGCACGCTTTTCGTCGATCCGCTGATGTCGGATGCCGTCGACCTGGTCAACATCATGCAGATCAACTGGCTGCAACCGATTTATACACTGACCTTCAGCAACGGATTGATCGCGTGCTTCGTCTTCATGGGCATCGGCGTTCTGCTCGACGTCGGCTATGTCATGGCGCGTCCGTTCCAGAGCATGATCATTGCCCTCTTCGCCGAACTGGGCACCATCGTTGTTTTTCCGATCGCTGTGGTGCTCGGATTGACCGAACAGGAAGCGGCTGCCGTCGCCACCATCGGCGGCGCCGACGGACCGATGGTGTTGTTTACCTCGCTCGTCCTGGCCAAAAACCTGTTCGTCCCGATCACCGTCGTCGGCTACCTCTATCTCGGGCTTACTTATGGTGGCTATCCCTACCTGATCAAATGGCTGATCCCCAAGGCGCTTCAAGGCATCGACATGTCGTCGGAGCGCAGCCCGGTCATCAGCCGCACACAGAAGCTCGTTTTCGCGGTTGTCGCCTGCACCCTGCTGTGCCTGCTCTTCCCGGTGGCTGCCCCGCTGTTCTTCTCGCTCTTCGTTGGCGTGGCGGTGCGTGAAAGCGGACTGACCAACTTTGCCAATCTGCTCGGTGAAACCTTTCTCTACGGCGCAACTTTTTTCCTGGGCCTCACGCTTGGCGTGCTCTGCGAAGCCAACACCCTGCTCGATCCGACGGTGCTCAAACTCCTGCTGCTCGGCATATTGGCGCTGCTGATTTCGGCGCTCGGGGGGATCCTTGGCGGTTACGTGCTGTATTTCGCCACGGGCAAGAAATTCAATCCGATGATCGGCATTGCCGGCGTCAGTTGCGTCCCGACGACGGCCAAGGTCGTGCAGAAAATCGCCACCAGCGCCAACCCCTCGGCAATCATCCTACCGCAAGCACTTGGCGCCAATGTCAGCGGGGTCATTACAACGGCCATTATTGCGGGGGTATACGTTGCCATGCTGCGATAGCATGACAGCGTCGGCGCGCCCCCCTATAATCAGCATGAAGATTCGATAGAATGCGGTCGGCGCCGCTGCCGGCCGCAACTCGATCCAATCGCTGACACTGACGATTCATCCGACAAAGAGGGTTCACGACCATGGACGTTCATCTCTATTTTTCCCTGATTCCGGAAGCGCTGATTGCATCGAACCTGCCGCCGGAAAAATTCGGCCAGTACTATTCGACCGGCAGCAGCTACAAATCGAAAGGACAGAGCATGTTCTTCGAGGTCGACCCCAATTTTCGCAGCAGTTTTTTCGACATGGAAACAGCGATCGGCCGCTGCGTCCCCGCAGCCGACGGCACGCCGAAGCATTCGGTGTACATCTCGGTCTACCGCGTCCTCGAACACCTGCCGATCAGCGCGCTCGGCAAACTCTACCTGACCACGGCCTACGGCCACACGCTGGGCCTGGAGCGTGGGCAGGAAGTGCCGCCGGACGACCAGTACAGCCTGCACCTCTATCAGGATCTGGTCCCGGCCAACAGCCTGGTGGTCAGCAACCTGGATCCGACGCGCTTCTACCAAAGCGTCACGACCCATCCGATGAAGTTCATCCGTTTCCCCGGGTTGTTCTTCGTCGAACTCGAACTCGGCGAACTCGCCAACGATCCGGAAAACGGACAGGTGGGTGATCTGCCCTATTCCTTCATCCATCACCTGCGCGAAGCGCTGCTGGAGCTCAAACCGCCGGCCGGAACCATTCCCAGTACCAAGGAAACCAAAATGGTACACCGCGTGCATTCGCTCGAATTCCCGTATCGCATGGTCAAGCACGGCTTCTACGTGGGCAACGGCCACGACATCGCGTTCTATCCGATGCTCTCGCATCGCGAATTGCGTGACCATCACAACCAATGGTGGCACTCCGCCAACCTCTGACCCCGGAAAACACATGATTTTCGAGCGCCGCCTTCGGGCGGCGCTGGTCCTTCGGGCGGGGCGAAGCGGATGATTTTGCGGTAAAATTCGGGTTCCTCAAACGTTACCCATCCTCGCCGCCAACCTGTCCGCGCGGCACGTCATCGGAAGGACATTCATGACCCGCCATACCAAGATCGTCGCCACCCTCGGCCCGGCTTCCAACGCTCCCGAATCCCTCGAAAAACTGCTCCGTGCCGGCGTTGACGTCGTCCGCCTGAATTTCTCGCACGGCAAGGCCGAAGATCACATTGCGCTGGCCAATACCGTCCGCGAGATCGCTGCCAAGCTGGGCCGTCCAGTCGGCATCCTTGCCGATCTGCAAGGGCCGAAAATCCGGGTTGGCAAGTTTGAGAATGGCAAGATCACACTGGAAACCAACGACCGCTTCATCCTCGACGCACGTTGCGAACTCGGCAATCAGGAACGTGTCGGGCTCGATTACAAGGATTTGCCGAAAGATGTCAGCGCCGGCAATACCCTGCTGCTCGACGACGGCCGGATCGTGCTCGAAGTCGAACGGGTCTTTGGCCATGAAATCCACACCGTTGTCCGGCATGGCGGCGACCTGTCGAACAACAAGGGCATCAACCGTGAAGGCGGCGGCCTGTCGGCCCCTGCACTCACCGCGAAAGACATGGACGACATCAAAACGGCCGCTCAGATCGGTGCCGACTTTGTTGCCGTGTCGTTCCCCAAAAGCGCCTCCGACATGTATATGGCCCGCCAATTGGTGCGCGCCGCGGGCGGCCATGCCTTGACCATCGCCAAGATCGAGCGCGTCGAAGCCGTAGCTGCACTCGAAGAGATTCTCGACTCGTCGGACGGCTTGATGGTTGCGCGCGGCGATCTCGCCGTGGAAGTGGGTGACGCGGCCGTTCCGGCACTGCAAAAACGCATGATCCGCATGGCCCGCGAAAAGAACAAGCTGGCGATCACTGCCACACAGATGATGGAGTCGATGATTCTCGCTCCGACCCCCACGCGCGCGGAAGTTTCGGACGTCGCCAACGCGGTGCTCGACGGCACCGACGCCGTCATGCTCTCGGCGGAAACCGCCGTCGGCAGCTACCCGGTGCACACCGTTGAATCGATGGCACGCATCTGTCTCGCAGCCGAACGCTCGATGCGGATCACGCTCGACCGGGAATTCCTCGACCGCATCTTCACACGAATCGACCAGTCGATCGCCATGTCCTCGCTGTTCGCCGCCTATCACCTCAACGTCAAGGCAGTGGTCGCGCTGACCAGCACGGGTTCGACGGCACTTTGGATGAGCCGCCTCAATTGTGGCATCCCGATCTTTGCGCTGACCCAAGAACCGACCTCATTGTCGAAGATGTCGCTGTTCCGCCAGGTTTTCCCGCTGCTGATCGATGCCGTTCCCGACGAACGCGACCGCATGCGCCATGATGTCGAACAGCGCCTGATCAAAGCCGGCGTTGTCGCCAATGGCGATCTTATCGTCTTGACCTACGGCGACCATCACGGCACTTCCGGCGGCACCAACACCATGACCATCGTCCGCGTCGGCGAACGCGGCTAACGATCGACAGGAGCATCCGTTCTGCCGATAGCATCATTAACCTGCTTCATCAGGAGGAAATCATGCCACTCGTCTCACTGCGCCAACTGCTCGACCACGCCGCCGAAAACGGCTACGGCCTCCCGGCCTTCAACGTCAACAACATGGAGCAGGTCTGCGCCATCATGGACGCCGCCGCCGAACTTGACGCGCCGGTCATCATGCAGGCTTCGGCCGGCGCCCGCAAATACGCTGGCGAGGCTTTCCTGCGCCACCAGATTTTAGCCGCCATCGAAGCCTATCCCAACATCCCGATCGTCATGCACCAGGACCACGGACAATCGCCGGCGGTATGCATGGCAGCGATCCGCTCCGGCTTCTCCTCGGTGATGATGGACGGCTCGCTCGAAGCTGACGGCAAGACCGTCGCCTCCTACGAGTACAACGTCGCCACAACGCAGAAAGTCGTCGAATTCTCGCATGCCATCGGCGTCTCGGTCGAAGGCGAACTCGGCGTGCTCGGCTCGCTCGAAACGATGAAGGGCGACAAGGAAGACGGCCACGGCGCGGATGGGCACATGACGCGCGAGCAACTGCTCACTGACGTCGAGCAGGCCGCCGATTTTGTTAAAAAGACCCAGTGCGACGCGCTGGCCATCGCCATCGGTACCAGCCATGGTGCCTACAAGTTCACCAAGAAGCCGACGGGCGACATCCTGGCCATCGACCGCATCGCCGAGATTCATGCCCGTATCCCGAATACCCACCTCGTCATGCACGGCTCTTCGTCGGTGCCGCAGGAACTGCTCGCCGAGATCCGTGAATTCGGCGGCGACATGAAGGAAACCTACGGCGTCCCGGT
>CAYUYI010000199.1:0-4673 GCA_964448995.1 uncultured Propionivibrio sp.
GCGGGCGGCGTGATGAGCGGTGGCGACCGCCAATCCGCTTGCCGTCTTGCCGAAATTCTCGCCACCGACGCGGAAAGCGACTGATGCATGCAGACACCGAATGATTCTTACGTAACGATGGATCAATTGAGGATCGGATTGTTTGTGTTCCTCGATCTCAAATGGTTTGAGCACCCTTTCGCGTTCAATAGTTTTCGCATCAAGGACGCTGAACAGATTCGCACCCTGAAGACGCTCGGGCTGGAAAAAATCCGCTACGACCCCGCGCGCAGCGACCATCGACCTCCCCCTGCGCCCCCGAAGAAAATGCTTGAGGAAGCGCCGCCGGTTGCGCCGGCAGAGCATCCAGCACTGGCAGCCAAACGGGCGCTGGTCGAGAAAATCCGTCGCCAGCGTGAGGCGGCTGCCCGTATCGAAGCCGCCTTTGTCGACACGGCCCGTACGATCCACAATGTCGAGAAGAACCTGCTGACCAACCCGACAGAGACCGTGGAACAGGCCAGCCGCCTGGTCGGGCAGATCGTCGATTCCTTCTTGACGGCGCCGGATCTGGCATTGCATGTCATGAGCGACAAGATTGGCAGTGAGGAAATGTATTTTCATTCGCTCAACGTGACGATGCTCTCGCTGATGGTGGCGCGCGATCTCAAACTGCCGGGTGAAGTGGTGCAATGCCTGGGGATGGGGGCTCTATTCCATGACGTGGGCTGTCGGAAAATTCCCGACAAGATCCGGTTGAAAACCGAGCCGTGGACGCAAGCCGAGCGTAACTTCTATGAACTGCACTGTGAATATGGCGCCGAGATCGGACGGGAGCTGAAATTCGCGCCGTTGGCGCTGGACGTGATCGAACAGCATCACGAGATGTTCGATGGCAGCGGTTATCCGCGCCATCTGCGCGGCGACGCGATCGCGTTGTCGGCACGTATCGTCGCCATCGCCAATTTCTACGATGAGCTGTGTAATCCCTTGAATATTACTCAGGCCTTGACGCCTCACGAAGCCCTGTCGACGATGTTTGCCCGTTTGCGCGGCAAGTTCGATCCCAAGTTGTTACAGGTGTTCGTGCGCTGTCTCGGCGTGTATCCGCCAGGAACGATCGTTCAGCTGTCCAACGGCGTCATCGGCATGGTGGCGACAATCAACACGGCCAAGCCGATGAAGCCGATGATCGTGCTCTACGATGCTGAGATCCCGCGCGAAGAAGCGATTCTGGTCGATATGGATGGCGAAGTGGACGTGAATATTGCCAAGGCCATTCGGCCGGCACAGTTGCCACGCGAGATCTATGTCTATCTCAGTCCGCGCAAGCATGTCAGCTACTATTTCGACACCGGCTCACCGAGTACGGAAACCGCGCGCCCATGAGTTCGCTCGAGCGTCTCTCTCTCGACTGTCTCGAGCAGATGGTCCTTCTGGTCGAGCCGGAAACGCTGCGCATTGTGCTCGCCAACCGGGCGGCCGAGCGAGTTCTCGGGTATCCGGCCGAGCAGCTCTGCCGCATGACGATTCTGGATGTCGAGTGTGCGCTGCAGGACGTCTTTTACTGGGAAGAGGTTCGTAACGGGCAGCTTTCCGGCGTGGAGGCGCAGGAAGGAATGTACCTCTGCGCCGACGGTTCGATGCGCGCGGCGACCAAGACGGTTTCGGTTATCGAACGGGCGGGTACGCACTGGCTGCTGGTGCAGGCGCAAGAACAAAGCGAAGCCCCCAGCGTCGCCGATGATCTGGCGCATACGACATCGCAATTGCGGGCGACGCTGGAGTCGACCGGGAACGGGATTCTCGTACTCGACTGGCAGGGCCGGGTGGCGAGCATGAACCGGCGTTTCAGTACCATGTGGCAGATTCCCGAGGCGGTGCTGCTGAGCCACGACGATCAGCAGATCCTGAGTTTTGTTTCCGATCGACTGATCGATACGGCGATTTGCCACCAGCGCATGAGCACCATTGTCGAGGCCAACGAGACGCAGGATGTTCTGCATCTCAAGGATGGGCGGGTCTTCGAGTGCAAGTCGTTGCCGCAATATCTCGATGAACGCATCGTCGGGCGAGTCTTCGCCTTCAATGACATCACCGAACGAATTCGCATCGAGGAAGATCTGATCGCCGCACGCGAACGGGCCGAGGCGGCCAACCGTGCCAAAGCGGCTTTCCTGGCGATGATGTCGCACGAGATCCGTACGCCGATGAACGGCGTCATGGGCATGGCCACGCTGATGCAGGATACGCCGCTGAATGACGAACAGCGACGCTACCTCGACATCATTCGTTCGAGTGCCGAGGCGTTGCTGTCGGTGATCAACGACGTGCTCGATTTCTCCAAGATCGAAGCACAGAAACTCACGCTCGAAACCATTGATTTCAACCTCCTGGCGCTGCTCGAAGATTTTGCCGACCTGGTGGCGTTGCGCGCCGCCGAGAAGGGCTTGGAGTTCGCTTGGCAACTCGATGCGGCGGTACCGATCCTGCTGCGTGGTGATCCGGGTCGGTTGAGGCAGATTCTGACGAATCTCGTCGGCAATGCGCTCAAATTCACGGAAACCGGGACTGTCTCGGTGCTGATCTCGCGTTTGCCCGAGACTGAGTCGATGGAGGGCCGGATTGTGTTGCGACTTGAAGTGCGCGACACCGGCATCGGCATTGCCGAGGATGATTTGCCGAAGATATTCGCCCCGTTTGAACAGGCGGATACCTCAACGACGCGCAAATATGGCGGGACAGGATTAGGGCTGACGATCACGCGTCAACTGGTCGAGTTGATGGCGGGACGAATCGAGGTCAGCAGTACGGTCGGGCAAGGGACCTCGTTTGTGGCGAGCCTGGTGCTGTTCCGGCAGAGCGGCGCAGCGGGCGTGTCGCCGATGCCGGAGGTGGCAGGTCTCGATGCGCTCAAAGGGGCCAGGTTGCTGGTCGTGGATGATTTCGACGTGAGTCGTGATGGACTGGTTCAGTGTCTGGCGCAGTGGGGGGTTACGGCCACCGCCGTGGACAACGCCGAGGCAGCGATCTCGGCCTTGAAACAGGGACGCGCGGAAGGGTGTCCTTATCGTGCCGTGATTGTCGATCAAAGTTTGCCTGGCAGCGATGGCGAGACGCTTGGCCAACGTATTGCTGCCGACGCGGCAAATCGTGGTACGGCTCTGGTGATGTGCGCGGCGGCCGGTTTTCGCGGTGACGCACAACGATTCAGTCGTGCCGGTTTTGCCGCGTACCTGCATAAACCGGTTCGCCAGGCGGTGTTGCAGGATTGTTTGCGCAGGGTGTTGGCGCCGACCGCTTCGGACGGTGCGTCGGCCATCGTCACCCAGCATAGCGTTGCCGAGAATGCTCGACGATCGAATCGGTTGTTGGTCGTCGAAGATAACGCAATCAACATGGTCGTCGTGCAAGGTTTGCTCGGCAAGCTGGGATTCCGCCAGATCGACAAGGCCCGCGACGGCCTCGAAGCGATCGAAGCAGCGTCGCGCAACGCCTACGACCTCATTTTGATGGACTGCCAGATGCCGCGGATGGATGGCTATGAGGCAACGCGTCGCCTGCGCGAAATGGCGGTACGTACGCCGATTGTCGCCATGACCGCGCACGTTCTCAGTGGTGAACGAGAGCAGTGTCGCCGGGTCGGGATGGATGACTATCTGAGCAAGCCGCTGGCGCTCGAGGCGCTGCGTGACTGCCTGGATCGTTGGGTGCCGGCGACCGAGGACAATCCGATAAAAACGACAATTTGACCGACGTCAGTCGATCAGGCGCGCTTGGCGTTCAATTGCCGGTGGGAGCTTCAGGCCAAAGCGCGTCAGCTGTTTCCGGCTGAAAATGAAGCTGCCCTGAGGTGCCGTCGTCGGATGAATCGCAGCAGGTTTCTCTCCACGCTCCAGAATCCGTACGGCGATTTCGGCCGCCGCCTGTCCTTGTTCGTAGCCACTACAGACCAGACAGCCGATGGCTATGTCGGGGCCGATGGAAAAGTCCCAGAATCCGAACAACGGGAGCCGGCTCTGGCGGGAAGTCCAGACGATCACCTCATCCGGGTCGGCGATCGAGCCGTCATTGTTTTTGAGCGACTGGTACAGCCCGGCCACGATGGCCTGATAGCCTCTCGATTCCGCTTCCAGAACTGCGGCTTTCCAGTCGGCAAAATTCGCGTGACGCTGGAATACCACTTCGACGCCTTCGATGAGGATCGAGGCGCGGCCGTGAAAAACCTCGTCGAAGAGAATCCCCGACGTCAGATCCGTGTCGAACAGCAACAGAACCTTTTGGGCTGATGGAATGATTTGCCGGATAAAAGCCACGCTGCGCTTGATCAGCGGTCGTTCAAGCACCCCGGTAATGTTCCTGAAGGCCCCTTCCTTGCTGTAGAGCCGCGGATTGTTATTGATGCCGAGATAGACCACGGGGATGCTCAATGCGTCGAGTTGTGGCCCCAGATACTTGAGCGCGGCATCGTCCGCGAGAAATACGAGCGCGGGACGCAATTCCTGGATTCGGGCCAATGCCCTTTTGGCCATTTCGGGGTGCTTGGCAACGGGCAGTCGCTTGGTGTTCATTTCAAAGAACTCCAGTGCGAAGCGCGGCGACAAGCGCTCCCGCAGCGCCTGGCGATAGGAGCTGTCCCAGGCGAATTCGGCGTGATAGCTTTCAACGACGAGAATCGTGTTGCTGGCCGCAGA
>CAYUYI010000200.1:0-4654 GCA_964448995.1 uncultured Propionivibrio sp.
CGGTCTGACGGCCATCGACGGCATCACGATCTACGGCACCGGCGATGCGGCGCGACAAACCGGCACGGTGTCATTCAACATCGCTGGCCTCTCGCCCTCCGACGCCGGCTTCCGGCTGGACGAGGAATTCGGGATCCAGTGCCGCGTCGGGCTGCACTGCGCCCCGGCGGCACATCGCACGATCGGGACGTTTCCGACCGGAACGATCCGCTTGGCCCCCGGGGTTTTTTTCACCCAGGATGAACTCGCTCGCGTCCTCGACGCGGTCAAGACCATTTCCCGGCAATCCCGATGACGACGACCGAAACGTCGCACGCCTATGTGCTTTTTTTCACCAGCAACCACGCCTTTCGCGCGGAAAAGCTGCTGCTGCGCGACCAGATTCCCTGCAAGCTCGTGCCGGTTCCGCGCCAGTTCAGTTCGGAATGCGGCGTCTGCCTGCGCATCGACCCAGACCAGGCCGAACGGGTCGAACAGCGACTGGGCGCGGCACAGGTCGAAATCGACAGCATCCGGAACGCCGGATAAGATCGGCGCAAAAACCAAAACCGCCACCGACTGTCCACATCAACACCTTTCCATTCAGCCACCCCACGGAATCATGATCAAGATCTACGGCATCAAGAACTGCGACACCATGAAGAAGGCCATCGCCTGGCTCGATGCGAACGGCATCACGTATGAATTCGTCGACTACAAGAAAACCGGTGTCACCGAAACCCATTTGCCGGACTGGAACCGCCGGACTGGCTGGCAGACACTGCTCAACACACGCGGCCTGATGTGGAAGAAACTCAGCGACGCGGAACGCGCCGAGGTGGACGAGACCAAGGCGCTGGCACTGATGGCCACCTATCCTGTGTTGATCAAGCGCCCGGTGCTGGACACCGGCAAGAAACTTCTGATCGGCTTCGCGCCGGAAACCTATGAAAGCGAGTTGAAGTAATGCCCAACGGTATACAACGTTTCCTTTTCGAAGATCTCGACATTCGCGGCGCTGTCGTCCATCTGGATTCCGTCTGGGAACAACTGCTGGCCCGGCGCAACTACCCCCCGCGCATCATCGAACTGCTGGGCCAGATGACCGCGACGACGCTGCTGCTGGCCGACAACCTCAAACAGGCCGGCCGGCTGACGATCCAATTGCGCGGCGACGGTCCGCTTTCCCTGCTGGTCATCGACTGCAGTGAATCGCTGAACGTGCGCTGCATGGCGCAGGTGGACGAAACGATTGGCAACGCCGCACCACTCGTTGAATTGCTCGGCCATGGTCAGCTGCTGCTCTCGCACGACATGGATTCGATGAAAGAGCCGTATCAGAGTGTCGTCCCCTTGAGTGGCCACACCATTGCGGAAGTTTTTGAACACTATCTCGCCCAGTCGGAGCAGTTGGCATCCCGCTTCTTCCTGGCGGCCACACCGCAGGGCGTTGCCGGCCTGTTCCTCCAGAAAATGCCGTCGACCGACCACAAGGACCCCGATGGCTGGTCGCGCATCGAAGCCCTCGCTGCCACAGTCCGGCCGGACGAACTGCTCGCGCTCGACAGCACGGCATTGCTCCGCCGCCTGTTCCATGAAGAAACCATCCGCCTCTTCGATGCCCAGGCCGTCACCCATCATTCTCCGATGGATTGGGAAAAAGTGCGGAACATGCTGCGAACGCTCGGCCGCGAGGACATCTACGGCGCACTGACCGAAAACGGCGAGATCGTCATCCGCGATGATCTTGCCAATCACGAATATCGTTTCGACAAAGCGGCCATCGATGCCCTTTTCAGCAACGTGCCGGACACGCCGTCCTCCATCCACTGATCCCGTGTTGCCACGCTCCCCTCACATGCCCTCACAACAGGCCATTGACCGCGCGCTCAGACAGATTGCTGTCGATCTTTCGAATACGATGCCGGGCGAAATCCAGTTCCAGCGACTGGTCACCGCCATCAGTTCGGTTCTGCCCTGTGACGCGGTTTCCCTGATGCACCTGCAGGATGGCATCCTGGTTCCCATGGCCAGCCTGGGCCTGACACCTGAGCTGATGGGCCGCCGTTTCGATCCGGCCGCGCATCCGCGCCTCGCTGAAATCCTCGCGCACCCCCAACCGGTGCGCTTTCCCGCCGACAGCGGACTCCCCGATCCATTCGACGGTCTGCTGGCCACCGACGCCGAGCGGGTACAACGCGTGCATGCCTGCCTGGGTTGCAGCTTGCATGTCGATCACGAGTTGGTCGGCGTGCTGACGCTCGACGCGCTCGACAGCAGCGCGTTCGACCGGTTGGCCGACAGCACGGTCGGCGCCTTCGCGGCCCTGGCTGCCGCGACGCTACGCAACGTTGCGTTGATCCGCGCGCTGGAACAGGCCAGCGAACGGCAACGTGCGATCGCACGAGACCTCATGCAGGAGGCTTACCGCCGAGAAGGCAACCTGATCGGCAACAGCCGGGCGATGAGCAACTTGCGCCAAGAAATCACAACGGTCGCCGCGACCGACCTCGCCGTGCTCATCACGGGAGAAACCGGGACCGGCAAGGAACTCGTGGCGCGCACCATCCATGCCCAATCGACCCGTTGTGACCAGGCGCTGGTGCAGATCAACTGCGCCGCCCTGCCCGAAACGGTGGCCGAAAGCGAGCTATTCGGACATCGCAAGGGGGCTTTTACCGGCGCCACCGCGGATCGCGCCGGTAAATTCGAACTGGCTCACGGTGGCACGCTTTTTCTCGATGAAATCGGCGAATTGCCACTCAGTCTGCAGGCCAAGCTGCTGCGCGCCCTGCAACAAGGTGAAATCCAGCGCATCGGTGCCGACGAGATCATCCATGTCGATGTGCGGCTGATTGCCGCGACCAACCGTGACCTGTTACGCGAAGTCGACGCCGGACGTTTTCGCAGCGATCTCTATCACCGGCTTCATGTCTATCCGATCGCCGTCCCGGCACTGCGTGAACATCGCGACGATCTCGCCATACTCACCGGTTACTTCCTCGACATGGCGCGCCACAAGCTCGGGCTTGGCCGGGTCGACCTGCATCCCGCAGCGCTCGCCACCCTGTCCGGCTACGACTGGCCGGGCAACGTGCGCGAACTCGAACACCTGCTTCTGCGTGCCAGCCTCAAGGCCATGCAACGCGATGCCCTTCGAACCCAGATCCGGCCGGAGGATCTGGGCTTGGACTCAACCGCCACTCAGCCAGCCGCCAACGCGGAAGTACCGCTGCCAAACGTGCCGCCGCTCCCGCTTGCCGAAGCCGTTGATCTGTTCAAGGTTCAGCGAATCACCGATGCCCTCGCCAGGAATCAGGGCAACTGGACACGCGCCGCGCAACAACTGGGGCTTGACCGTGCCAACCTGCAGCGGCTGGCACGACGTCTCGGCATCACGCCGACGCATTAACCGGTCAGGCCGGGCACGGCATCAATACCGCGCCGGACGCAGCGCCACATACAGCCCGCTGCTGGCGATGATCGCGATGCCGAGCAGCGACAGCGCATCCGGAATTTCGCCGAAAAACAGGAACCCGAAAAGCACGGCCCACGCCAATTGCGTGTAAGTAAACGGCGCGACGACGGCGGGGCCGACGTGCTGGAACACGCCGATCAGAAAATAATGCCCGATTCCGGCCAGCAAGCCGAGACAGACCATGAGAAAACCCGGCCAGAGTGCCGGCACCACCCAGTCCGACTGCCAGGATACGGAACAGATGACAAATCCGACGAGCCCGGTAAACAGGTGCGTCGTGACCGGATGTTCACTCCCCTTCACCGTGCGCGTCAGAATCTGATACAGGCTGTAGCACACGGCCGACGCCAGAGGATAGAGCAGGGCCACATTCAGGCCGGAACTGCTCGGACGGACAATGACGAGCACACCGATGAAGCCCAGCAACACCGCAACCCATTGACGCAGATCGACCCGCTCCTTGAGAACAATCGCCGACAGCGCCGTGACGAGAAGCGGCGCCAGAAAGATGATGGCCGTCGTTTCGGCGAGCGAAATGTGGCGCAGGCCCGCCATGACGAAAAAGGAGACGGCCACCAGCATCCCGGCCCGAATGACTTGCAACACCGGGTGAGCGGTGCGGATCAGATCCCAGCCCATGCGACGGCCGAACAGCGCCAGAATCAGGCTCACGTGTGTCAGATAGCGGATCCACAACAATTCGGGAATCGGATACGCGCGCGCCAGATACTTTGAGATGGCGTCATAGGCGGCAAACATCACCATGATTCCGAGTACCTGCGCAATCGCCTGTTTGCGCGCGTCCTGCCACGCAGCACGCATCCCGTCGCCACCACAATCCATCGCTTTTCCAGCCAAGACGCTTTTTGAAGGCGACATCGTAACCGCCCGCCGCCGATTCGCCCATCTTTCCCGAAACTTTCGGCGTACTTTATTCCTCAATGATTTTCCGGTGCCAACGGCCGAAAACATGTCTAAAAGACCCAAAAAAGTCTTTATGACTCCACAGAAATCAAGTCAAAACGACTCGACACCCGCAAGAATCAAATGCTAAGTCACTGATCCGGTTGATGACTGACTTTCTGGCACGATCCTCGCAATCAGGTTTCTCGTTTTCCATCCCAACCAACGAGGAACCCACCATGTTTTGCGTGCAATGTGAACACACCATCCGTACCCCCCAAGGCGACGCCGGCT
>CAYUYI010000201.1:0-4651 GCA_964448995.1 uncultured Propionivibrio sp.
TAACCAGAAAGACGAATCACTTCCATACGATCAAGCAGCGGCGCCGGAATATTCATGGTATTGGCGGTCGCCACGAACATCACTTCCGACAAGTCGTACTCAACTTCAACGTAGTGATCGACAAACGTGGAATTTTGCTCGGGATCAAGCACTTCGAGCAGCGCTGAACTGGGATCACCACGGAAGTCCTGCCCCATCTTGTCAACTTCGTCGAGCAGGAAAAGCGGATTCTTGACTGCCACCTTGGTCATGTTCTGCAAAATCTTGCCGGGCATCGAGCCAATATAGGTCCGGCGATGGCCACGAATTTCGGCTTCGTCACGCACGCCACCGAGGCTCATGCGCACGAATTTACGCCCCGTCGCCGTAGCGATCGACTGTCCCAGCGAGGTCTTGCCGACGCCCGGTGGTCCGACGAGACAGAGAATCGGCGCCTTCAATTTATCGACTCGCTGCTGCACGGCGAGGTACTCGATGATGCGTTCCTTGACCTTTTCCAGCCCCCAATGATCGCGATCAAGGACCTTGCCGGCCTCGGCGAGATCCTTGCTGATGCGCGTCTTCTTGCGCCAGGGCAGGTTGATCAGCGTTTCGATGAAATTGCGTACGACCGTCGCTTCGGCGGACATCGGCGACATCAGCTTGAGTTTCTTGAGTTCGGACTGGACCTTGGCCATGCCCTCCTTACTCATGCCGGCTTCCTTGGCCTTTTTCTCAAGCTCCTCGTAATCAGCGCCCTCCTCACCCTCGCCAAGTTCCTTCTGGATCGCCTTGACTTGTTCGTTGAGGTAGTACTCGCGCTGGCTCTTCTCCATCTGTCGTTTGACGCGGCCACGAATACGCTTCTCGACCTGAAGAATATCGATTTCTGTTTCAAGCTGGGAAAGCAGTCGTTCAATGCGTGAGCGAATGTCGAACATCTCGAGCACGTCCTGCTTTTGCTCAAGCTTGAGCGGCAGGTGCGCAGCAATCGTATCGGCCAGACGGCCGGCTTCCTCGATGCTGGCGATCGAGGTCAGGATTTCCGGAGGAATTTTCTTGTTGAGCTTGACGTATTGGTCAAACTGCGCGATCACCGC
The DNA here is from genome assembly GCA_964448995.1 of uncultured Propionivibrio sp. Classification (GTDB taxonomy): domain Bacteria; phylum Pseudomonadota; class Gammaproteobacteria; order Burkholderiales; family Rhodocyclaceae; genus Propionivibrio. The sequence continues at coordinate 1,080 of CAYUYI010000201.1, forward strand.
ACGGCGCAGGGCTTCGACTTCATGATCAACGCCCGCTTCGGCTGCAACCGGCTGGACAACAGCGACGAACATCTCGTCGCGCGCCTCAACTGACGTGATCTGCGCCCGCTGCGTCCCCTCGACCAGCACTTTGACCGTACCGTCGGGCAATTTGAGCATCTGCAGAATGTTAGCAACACAACCAATACTGTAGAGGTCTTCAGCTTCAGGCTCATCCTTGACGGCAGATTTTTGTGCCACCAGCATGATGCCTTTGCCGCTCTCCATCGCCGCTTCGAGCGCTTTGATTGACTTGGGACGCCCAACGAAAAGCGGAATCACCATGTGCGGGAAAACGACCACATCGCGCAATGGCAATAGCGGCAGTTCGACAGGATCGGCAGACAGAAGGGAGTTCGTAGACATTGCGTGTGCTCTCTGGAGTGACATTCACGACCCCAAATGGGGCCGTGACGCCAAATTTCAATCCGCCTGACGCGAAACCGCGCCGCTAGCGGTCAGTTGGAGCCGGAAACCTTGGGCTGATCAGCGTAAATCAGAATCGGTTTGGCGTCCGTGCCGATCATATTTTCGTCGATCACCACTTTGGAGACATTCTCCATGCCCGGAAGTTCGTACATGGTATCGAGCAGGACGGATTCCAGGATCGAGCGCAGGCCGCGCGCACCCGTTTTGCGTTCGAGCGCACGCTTGGCGATGGCGGTCATCGCCGCCGGACGAATTTCGAGCTCCACGCCTTCCATCGCAAACAGCTTCTGATACTGCTTGACCAGTGCATTTTTTGGCTCGATCAGGATCTGCACGAGCGCCTCGGCAGAAAGCTCCTCCAGTGTGGCAACCACGGGTAAGCGACCGATCAGCTCAGGAATCAGGCCGAACTTGATCAAATCCTCCGGTTCGACGGTACGCAACACCTCGCCAATGGCCTTTTTGTCGTCCTTGCTCTTGACCTCGGCGCCGAAACCCATTCCGCCTCGCTCCGAACGATTGCGAATGACTTTTTCCAGCCCGTCGAAGGCGCCGCCACAAATGAACAGAATGTTTGTGGTGTCGACCTGAACGAAATCCTGATTCGGGTGCTTGCGCCCACCCTGTGGCGGCACCGAAGCCACCGTCCCTTCGATCAGCTTGAGCAGCGCCTGCTGCACCCCTTCGCCAGAAACGTCCCGAGTAATCGACGGGTTATCGGACTTGCGCGAAATCTTGTCGATTTCGTCGATATACACGATGCCCTGCTGCGCCTTTTCGATGGCGTAATCGCATTTTTGCAGCAGCTTCTGGATGATATTCTCGACATCCTCGCCGACGTAACCGGCTTCGGTCAGCGTCGTCGCATCTGCCATCACGAACGGAACTTCCAGCATGCGCGCCAGTGTCTGCGCCAGCAGCGTCTTGCCCGAACCGGTGGGACCAATCAGCAGAATATTGCTTTTGGCCAGTTCGACATCGTTGTTGACCTTGCCTTGGTGGCGCAAGCGCTTGTAGTGATTGTAAACGGCAACCGCCAGGATGCGTTTGGCAGTTTCCTGACCGATCACATATTGATCAAGCAGCGCGTTGATTTCCTTCGGCGTCGGCAGATCCTTGCGCGCCGCCTTGGCCGCACCCTGCTCACCGGCGACTTCGTCGCGCACGATGTCATTGCACAGATCAATGCACTCATCACAAATGAAGACGGAAGGCCCGGCAATGAGTTTCTTCACTTCATGCTGGCTCTTGCCGCAGAACGAGCAATACAGCAGTTTTTCGCTGCCGCCTTTCTTTACCGACATCGGGCTACCTCTTCTCTTGACTCCATTGAAGCTTCAAATCATACCGCTTCGCGCTTGGCCAGTACCTTGTCGATCAGGCCGTATTCCGCTGCATCCTGCGCCGACAGGAAATTATCGCGATCCGTATCGCGCTCGATCCGTTCGATCGGCTGGCCAGTATGAAGGGCCATGATCTCGTTGAGTTTGGCACGCAACGAGAGAATTTCCTTGGCGTGAATGGCGATATCCGAAGCCTGCCCCTGGAACCCCCCCATCGGCTGGTGAATCATCACGCGCGAATTGGGCAGGGCAAAACGCTTGCCCTTGGTACCTGCACAAAGCAGGAAAGCCCCCATCGAACAGGCCTGCCCCATGCACAGCGTCGACACGTCGGGCTTGATGAACTGCATGGTGTCGTAAATCGACAAACCGGCGGATACCGAACCGCCGGGCGAATTGATGTAGAAATGGATATCCTTGTCCGGGTTCTCGGCTTCGAGAAAGAGCAACTGGGCCACCACCAGATTGGCGGTCACATCATTGACCGGCCCAATCAGGAAAATGACCCGCTCCTTGAGCAGGCGCGAGTAGATGTCGTAAGCACGCTCACCCCGGCCGCTCTGTTCGATGACCATCGGCACCATACCCAGCGCCTGCGGGTCGAGATGACTTGCGTAGTCCAAACGATCAAAACTCATGCCTGCTTCCTTTCCGGATCAGTAATCTCAGGCCTGGCGGCCCATCAATTCGTCGAAGGCGATCGGCTTGTTGACTGCCTTCGCGCTGGACACCGCCCACGCGACAACATTGTCTTCGATGGCGATGCCTTCGATATCCGACAGACGCTGCGGATGCGCGTAGTACCAGCGCACCACCTCTTCCGGATGCTCATAGCTCTGCGCCGTTTCTTCGACGATCGCCTTGATCTGCTCCGGCTTCGGTTGCAGATTGTTAACCTTGACGACTTCAGACAGGATCAGCCCGAGCATGACACGACGCTTGGCTTGGTCGGCAAACCACTCCGGCTGCATCGGAAAATCCTTCATCTTGGCGCCGCCACGCTGAGCCATGTCTTCCCGCGCCGACTGCATCAGACGCTGGATTTCCATTTCAACCAGCGCATTCGGCACGTCGATCGGGTTAACCTTGATCAGGGCATCCATAACCTGATCCTTGATCTTGTTTTGCAAACGCTTCTTGACCTCACGCTTGAGGTTTGTTTCGATCTCCGCGCGCATCTTCGCGACGTCGCCATCACCAATGCCGAGTGCCTTGGCAAACTCACCATCGACTTCCGGCAGGATCGGCTCACGCACTTCCTTGACCGAAATATCGAACGTTACGGCCTGCCCCGCCAGATCCTTGGAGAAATAGTCGGCCGGGAAGGTCATGTCGAAAGACTTCGACTCCCCTGCCTTGAGGCCGGTGACGGCCGCTTCGAAATCGGCCAGCATGGCACCTTCGCCGAGCACGAACGGATAGTCGTTGGCCTGCCCCCCCTGGAACGACACGCCGTCCTTTTTGCCATGAAAATCGATCGTCACGCGATCGCCCTTGGCGGCAGCGCGGTCGACCGGCTCATACTGGACGCGCTGCTTGCGCAGGACTGCGAGGGTATTGTCCAGCTCGGCTTCGCCGACTTCCAGCGTGGAGCACTCAATTTCGACATCTTTCAAGTCGCCCAGCGTGATTTCCGGGAAAACCTCGAAAACAGCCGTGAACTCCATGTGCGTGGTGCTCTCGCTGTCCTTCGGTTCAATGCGCGGTTGCCCCGCAACGCGCAAGTTCTGGCCGTTGACCGCATCACCGAACGCTTTTTCC
>CAYUYI010000202.1:0-4598 GCA_964448995.1 uncultured Propionivibrio sp.
TTCACGGTTGGTACCGGGGTTCGAATCCCCGTGGGGACGCCAAGATTTAGAAGTTATGGAGTGGTAGTTCAGTTGGTTAGAATACCGGCCTGTCACGCCGGGGGTCGCGGGTTCGAGTCCCGTCCACTCCGCCAGTTGCAAGCAAGAAGGGCACCGTGAATTCGGTGCCCTTTTTTGTTTTCTGCCACCGTTGCAGCCATCACTGGAGACTAACTGCGCCTGCAGGGTGTCGCTGCCACCGTCCGCGATGCCGGTTATAATCCTCCGAACCGCAACCATCCGAGTAATCCATCATGTCACAACCCTCTCGCCATAGCCGCCTCCTCATTCTAGGCTCCGGCCCCGCTGGATATACTGCTGCCGTGTATGCCGCGCGAGCCAATCTCAAGCCGTTGCTGATCACCGGGATGGCGCAAGGCGGTCAATTGATGACCACCACGGAAGTTGACAACTGGCCAGCCGATGCCGATGGCGTGCAAGGCCCGGAACTCATGCAACGTTTCGAGGCGCATGCCCGCCGTTTCGAAACGGAAATCGTCTTCGATCACATCCACACAGCCAAGCTGACTGAAAGGCCTTTTACCCTGATCGGAGATGCCGGAACTTACACCTGCGATGCCCTGATCATCGCCACGGGAGCTTCAGCGCAATACCTCGGCCTGCCTTCGGAAGAAGAATTCGCGGGTCGCGGCGTTTCGGCCTGCGCCACGTGCGACGGTTTCTTTTACAAGAACAAGCGCGTTGCCGTCATCGGCGGCGGCAACACGGCGGTGGAAGAAGCCCTCTACCTCGCCAACATTGCCAGTCACGTCACCGTTGTTCATCGCCGTGACAAATTGCGCAGCGAGAAAATCATGCAGGACAAGCTGTTCGAGAAGGAAAAGGCGGGCAAGGTCACCATCAAGTGGAACACCACGCTTGACGAAATTCTCGGTGACAAAACGGGGGTGACGGGCATGCGTATCAAGAGCACGCTGAATGGCACCACCGAAGATATCCCGCTCGACGGCGTCTTTGTGGCGATCGGCCATAAGCCGAACACTGATCTGTTCGTAGGGCAACTGACGCTTGAGAACGGCTACATCGTCACTCAGGGCGGCCATCATGGCAACGCCACGCAAACCAACATTACAGGCATCTTTGCCGCTGGCGACGTGCAGGATCACATCTACCGCCAGGCTTGCACCTCGGCGGGCAGCGGCTGCATGGCAGCACTCGACGCCGAACGCTACCTCGATCAACTGGCCGGATAAAACGCGTTTTCCAAGGCAACACGGCTGGCGCCATGCTTGCTGTGTTGCCGTGACGTACGAGCCCACGATGACGCAGCGCAAGCCGACGCCCGAAGAGATCGCGGCCTTCCATGCGGCGGTCGCTGGTGCTGTGCCCCTGTCGGCAGCACCCCGCGTGGTTTTTGAGCCACCAAAACCGAGGCCACGACCACGCCAACGAGAACTCGACGAGGCGGCGGCCATCAATGATTCGCTGCACGGCCCTTTTGAAATTGACGACCTGGTCGCTATCGGTGAAGCCACCTCTTATCTGCGGCCAGGGCTGCCGCGCAACGTATTGCGTGATCTGCGGCGAGGACGTTGGTCAATCCAGGATCATACCGACCTGCACGGGCTGAACCGGCATGAGGCACACGAAGAAGTCAGTCGTTTTCTCGCCGAGTCAATCGCCGCCGGCAAACGCTGCCTGAGGATCGTCCACGGCCGCGGCCACGGCTCGCCAGGCCGCGAAGGCATCCTGCGGCATTTGGTCAAAGGCTGGCTGAGCCGCAGCAAGCACGTATTGGCCTTCTGCCATGCCCCGGCCTGCGACGGCGGCGAAGGAGCGCTCTGGATCCTGCTCCAGGCAGAAAAAATGCGCTGAAATGAAACGACCCGCCGCAGCGGGTCGCATTCAGCATTCGATTCAACGAAAGACTAGACCGCGTCCTCGCCCGTTTCCCCGGTACGAATCCGCACGACTTGCTCGACATTGGTCACAAAAATCTTGCCGTCGCCAATCTTGCCGGTATGTGCCGCCTTGACGATTGATTCAATCGCCGACTCGACCGAATTGTCAGGAACCACAATTTCAATCTTGACCTTCGGCAGAAAATCGACCACGTACTCTGCTCCCCGGTAGAGCTCGGTATGCCCCTTCTGCCGGCCAAACCCCTTGACTTCCGTTACCGTCAAGCCGGAGACGCCGACTTCGGACAGCGCCTCCCGCACTTCGTCGAGTTTGAAAGGCTTGATGACTGCTTCGATTTTTTTCATGTACAGGCTCCCGGGAAAGATAGCGAAATCGTATCAGAATCAATAGGGATCGCGATAGCGATTGGTAATTGGATAACGCCAGTCCTTGCCAAAGCCGCGTTGCGTAACCCGGATGCCAACCGGTGACTGGCGCCGCTTGTACTCGCTGAGCTTGAGCAGTCGCACTACGCGACGGACATCGGTTTCCGCATAGCCACGCGCAATGATGTCACGCGGGCTGACATCCTGTTCCATATAGGCTTCGACGATAGCATCGAGTACTTCGTAAGGCGGAAGGCTATCCTGATCGGTTTGCCCGGGCTTCAATTCCGCAGACGGCGGCCGGGTAATGATGCGCTCCGGGATCGCATAACCGATCGAGTTGCGCCAATTCGAGAGTCGATAAACCAGCGTTTTGGCAATATCCTTGATCACCGCAAAACCGCCGGCCATATCGCCGTACAGCGTACAGTAACCGACCGCCATTTCCGATTTGTTGCCGGTCGTCAACACCAGCGAACCGGATTTGTTGGACAACGCCATCAGGATCATGCCACGAATACGCGCCTGCAAATTCTCCTCGGTGGTGTCGGCCGGCAAGCCGGCAAATTCTTTCTCGAGCATCGTGGCAAAGGTTGTCATCGCCGGTTCGATGGCGATTTCATCGTAGCGCACGCCCAGCAGACGAACCATTTCGCGCGAATCGGCAAGACTGATTTCAGCGGTGTACGGCGACGGCATCATCACGGCACGCACCTTGTCCGCACCCAGGGCATCAACGGCAACACAAAGCGTCAAGGCCGAGTCAATCCCGCCTGATAGCCCGATGATCGCTCCGGGAAAACCATTCTTTCCAAGATAATCGCGTACGCCCAGCACCAGCGCCTGATACACCTCGGCCTCGGTCGACACCAAGTCAACGACGGTCCCGGGCAGCGGTTCCCCATTCGCGATGGAAACGACGTCCAGCGCCTCCTGGAACTGAGGGAGTCGACACTGCACTTCACCACGAGAATCCAGCGCGAACGATCCGCCATCGAATACCAACTCGTCCTGCCCCCCAACCAGGTTCGCATACATGACGGGCAACCCGGTGGCCGCGATCCGTTCGCGCAACACTTGCGCCCGAAGATCCTGTTTTCCGATGTGGTAGGGCGAAGCGTTGAGCACCAGTAGCAACTCAGCCCCGGCTTCGCGCGCACGGTCGGCCGCGCCGGCCTCCCAAACGTCGGCGCAGATGTTGATACCGCACCGAACCCCCTTGATGTCGACGACGCAGGCCTCGTCGCAGGATTCGAAATAGCGCTCCTCGTCGAACACTTCATAATTCGGCAAACGTTGCTTGCGATAGGTTGCTGCACGTTTACCGCCACGAATCAGTGTCGCCGCGTTATAGCTGTGGCCGTCCTGCAATAGCGGGTGACCAATGATCACATCAATATCCGGTAACGACAGTGCAAGACCATCGAGTTCAAGCGCGCACGCCGCGTAGAAATCTTCGCGAAACAACAAGTCCTCGGGCGGATAGCCGCACAGCACAAGCTCCGGTGTCAATAAGGCGTCAGCCCCCAGCGCTTTGGCGCGTCGGGCAAAATCGAGAATTTTGGCCGCATTGCCGGGAATATCACCGACAGTGGCATTAATCTGGGCTATGGCAATCTTAAGCATAGGCATCACTATAAACGATAGTGCGGCTGCCAAAAACGACTGTCGTTACAGCCGCGCAGCCAGCGTCAGTTACAGACCGGCAACCAATTCCTGCGAAACAGCCACAGCATCGGCACAGCCCGGCCGATAGAATCGGACCTCAACCATCGATTCCATCTTTACGAGTTTTTCGGGAAACATCCATGCTATTGCTTCAATCGTTGCTCGCAGTCCTCTGCATCCTCATCGCCGCTCTGCCACAATTCATTGCGGTTGCCATCGAAACTCGCCGTCAGGCAAGCAAGGCGTAGCCAAAGGTCGGCGCCCCCCTCCATTGGCCGCCTAATCACAGCGCGGTCGGCGGAGACCGTCAGGCAGACCCCGTATCTTTCATTTCGGCATAATCACGCACTGGCGGTGAAGCTTCATACCGACCAGGCCGACAAAAATTCGTGCCAGTGGGGCTTGTCGAGCCTGGCAAGCTCCCCTTTCACGAATTGAATTTCCGCATCATAGCCATCGCGAGAAATCTCGCCGCGCATCAGACGAAAACGCAGCAGAACGAGGTAAGTGTTCATCACATCCGTCTCGCAATAATCACGGATGCCTGCAATCTCACCCGCCAGCCACGCCTCCCATACCTTGCCACCGTCCATCCCCAGTTTGCCGGGGAATCCGATCAGCTTGGCCAGATCGTCGAGCGGC
>CAYUYI010000203.1:0-4586 GCA_964448995.1 uncultured Propionivibrio sp.
CGTTGGTGGCTTTGCGGATATCGCTGATGCTCGGCGTGAACGGGATCAGGACCAGCGTGTAGAGCAGGAGGCCGGCAGGGACGACGGCCAGCGCGAAGGCAACGCCGCGCCGGGTCGGGTGGCGCAGGTGATGCGCGATTCGACCAAGGCAGGGCGTTACCAGCGCTTTGGCACGAAGCAGTTGCTGTTTGATCGAGGCTGGCAGGGAAATCGGTGAAACCATGGGCGGGCGATGAGCCGAATGGCTGCGGAGGCGCGAGGGGTTACTGGTTTGGCGAGTCGCGATACTACCAAGGAAACCGTGGAAGTGTCTGTTTCACCGATGTAATCGCGTTGCAGGCAATGGTGTCAGGCATGATCGAAGGAAGCGTTTCATGCCGTTTCAAACGAACTTGCCCGTCATTGTGGATCCGGCTCCAATGCCTTTGCATGTTCGATCCGGCTTGTGCGAACGGGGTTGAAATTCCGCTGCCCGCCAGAAAATCCAGCCGATCTCAGTATAATCCGCGCATGCCTAAGCCAGAAACCCAACGAAAAGTGATCGAATTCGCGGCCATGAGTTTTCCGTGGATCGCTGTTGCTGCGATATCCGACACGCTCGCGTACCAGATCACATCGATCGTGGTGGTTTTGATCCTCGCTGGCGTCGTCGCCTGGATGCACTCAGCAAAGACGCGACTCCTGGTTTTCCTGATTCCATCGATCTGCGTGATGGGCGCGCTGCTTGGTGGCGTGTATACCGTATCCGTTGCCGCGATCCTTCATTACTTTTTCGATACGGGGTGCTTCTCGTTTCGGTCTCGCTTCGCACCGGCCCCCAACGACGACGATCTTCCGTAGAAAAAGGGGAAACCGGAACTCACCGCTGGGTCATGGCTTCCAGCGATGTGCCGCAGACTACCTTTGAGATTCAGGATGGCGAGGGGCCGACCCTTGGCCAGGGCGAGTTTTCATGCTGGTTGCGTGGATGCTCGTGGTCCGAAGTGGCTCAGTCGTCGTTCCTTGAATGATGGCGAAGAAATCAAAATGCCTGACCGCGACTGCCGCGACCCGCGGCACCATTCTCATTCGCCATGAAATCTGTAACCGTTGCGGCCGGCGTACTTGGCTGCGTACATCGCTGCATCGGCCTGTTTCAATAGCGCATGCATATCATCCTGGCTATTCATCCGATAGACCGCAATGCCAATACTGGCCGATATGTTCAGGGTGTTCCCCGCAATTTCAATGGGCACCGCGATTGCCTTGAGGATTTTTTCAGCGACAAGTGCGGCATCCTCGGAATGCGTAATCTCGGAGAGCAGAATAACGAACTCGTCACCGCCGAGGCGAGAGACCGTGTCTTCCATCCGCACACAGCCAGTGAGCCGGGCGGACACCTCTTTCAGCAACAGATCGCCCACGTCGTGCCCAAGCGAATCGTTGATGGTCTTGAAGTAATCCAGGTCGAGAAATATGACGGCCAACGAGTGCTGGTGGCGCTTGGCCCTGGACAACGACTGGTCCAGGCGATCCAGTAGCATGCGGCGATTGGGAAGGTTTGTTAAGGAATCGAAGTAAGCCAGATTCCAGATTTTTTCTTCCATCTGTTTGCGTTCGGTGATGTCGAGCGCAATGCCCCCGAGAAGTGGCGGTCGATTGGACTGTCGAATCCTGAACTTGTGCGTCTGGTACGTTCTTGTGCGACCGTCCGTCGTGGGGATCTGTTGCTCGATGACCAGGTTGCCTGCGTCAAGCGCGCGCTGGTCATCCGCGACCATCTTTTCTGCCAATTCCGGGGGGAAGATATCAGACGTCGATTTTCCCATCCAACTGCGCGCGCCGAGGACATCTGTCATGTAACGATTCGCGTAGAGCATCCTGTCATCGGCATCCTTGATAAAAGTGGCGACAGGCAGGGTGTCCATGAACAGATTGAAGCGTTCCTGGCTTTCTGCCAGGGCTTCCTCCATGATCTTTCGTTCAGTGATATTCCGAATCAACGTACAGCTATACTCGACGCCCTGGTACTCGAAATGGTTGGCAACCACCTCTGTCGGACAGGTCTGTCCATCGCGATTTTTCTGACGGGATTCAAAGTGCAGGATTTTTTTCTGCCTTAGTCCCTGCCAGTGCGCTCGCCATCGCTCGGCGTTCATGTCCAGATCGATATCCGGCACGGTCAGTTGCAACAACTCGCTGCGGCTATAGCCGAGCACACGGCACGCCGTTTCGTTGGCATCGCAAATACGTGCATTCTGGTCGATCCAGAGAATTTCCTCATCCACATGGTCCAGACCAAACTGACGAAAACGAAGCGCTTCTTCCAGGCGTTTGCGTTCCACAATACCCGAGAGGGCGGTGACCGCCAGGCTGATATCCGAAGACAAGCGCTCGAGGAGGGCGACGCTTTCCTCGTCAAACCCGTTGATTTCGTGTCGGTAAACCGTCAGTACGGCAATCGATTTCTGATTGTCCCGAATCGGAAAGGACGCGGATGACCCAAAGCCATATTTGTAGCCCAAGTCCCACCACTGCTTGGTTCTGGCGTTGCGCAAAAAGTCTTGGTTGACGAGGGTCCGGTTTTCCGAAAAGGCCGTCGCGGCTTGGCCACGGTTTTCAATCGCATCCAGCCGGGCAAAGAAACTGTCATCTTCGAGAATTTCGATTCCGGCGCCATACTTGGTCATCGGACTGAGTCGCCGTGTGCTGGCGTTTGGCGCGCCGATCCACGCCATCTTCATCCCGCCGAGTTCCACGGCAATCTTGCAGATTCCGTAGAACAAATCGTCCTGGTGCTGGGCGCCGGAAATCAGCCGATTCGCTTCAGTCACAGCCGCGTAAAGTTCCTGAAGGCGACGCAAGCGACTCTCGGTCGCTTTGATTTCTGAAATATCGACAAAAATGCCGCTCCACAGCACTGATCCGTCGTTTTGGCGCTCCGGTTGTGCCTGACCGCGTATCCACTTCACTTTGCCGCTGAGCGTGCGAATACGATATTCATGGATCCACGGTGTGAACTCCTCCTTCGTCCGATTTACGGAACGCCAGAGGGGTTCCTGATCTTCGGCAAGTACGGCTTCCGTCATGAGCGAAACGTCAGCATAGACATCTTCCGGCGAGCACTCATAGAGTTCTCTCACGCCTACGCTCAGATAGGGAAAACTCCGGGTGCCATCGGGTGTCATGCGAAACTGAAAAACAACGCCAGGGACGGCTTGAATCAGTTTTTCAAGAGATTGGCTCATTTGCGACGTTGGTTTTTTCTGATTTTCCCGGCAGAAGCTGTCGTCACTGCGAATGGACGCTATGTTGTCACCGACGGCTCGTCCGAGCAAGCCGTGAAAACGACGAGCGAGTCCGCCCGGCGCGATGAAGACACTCGCATGGGTTTGACGCGACGGAGGTACCAGTGAGGAAAGGGGATGCATTCGACGATGCGTTCTTTTGGTGCGCGCCGACCGGGGGGTGCGCCGTTCTGGCGCGCGCCTGCCCCAAACTGGGCCGCTCCGGCCATGTTTGTACAGTGAACGGCGTTTGGCGCGGGTTTTGCTGGGTAGAACACGATAGAACCCGTCTGGAGCCAATCCCGTGTCGATCCATGTCGCACTCAACCATGTCACCCACTACCGTTACGACCGGCCGATCAGCCTGTCGCCACAGGTGGTGCGCCTGCGTCCGGCGCCGCATGCGCGCACGCCGATTCTGAGCTATTCATTAAGAATCACGCCGGAAAATCACTTCATCAACTGGCAACAGGATCCCCAGTCGAACTATTTGGCACGCCTGGTTTTTCCCGAGAAGACCCGGGAATTCAAGGTTGAGGTTGATCTGGTGGCCGAGCTTTCGGTGATCAATCCGTTCGACTTCTTTCTCGAGCCGGGCGCCGAGCAATATCCGTTCGACTACGAACCCGGCCTGCGCCACGAGTTGTTGCCGTTTCTCGAGAAATTGCCGGCAACGCCGCTATTTCAGGCCTTTGTCGACGGGGTTCCGCGCGAGACAGTGGCGAGCGTTGATTTTCTCGTTGACCTCAATCAGCGGGTGCAAAACGCCATCGGCTATGTGATCCGGCTGGAGTCTGGAGTGCAGACGCCGGGAGACACGCTGATCAAGGCGACGGGTTCCTGCCGTGATTCGGCATGGCTGCTGGTACAGGTGTTGCGCCATCTCGGGTTGGCCGCGCGCTTTGTTTCAGGTTATCTGATCCAGCTGGTGCCTGACGTCAAGTCGCTCGATGGCCCTTCCGGTACGGACGCGGACTTTACTGATCTGCATGCCTGGTGCGAAGTTTATTTACCGGGCGCGGGCTGGATCGGCCTCGATCCGACCTCCGGCCTGTTTGCCGGTGAGGGGCACATTCCAATTGCGTGCTCGCCCGAGCCGTCTTCGGCCGCGCCGATCAGCGGCTTTTCCGATGCGTGTGAGTGCGAGTTTACGCACGCCATGAAAATCGAACGCATCGCCGAAACGCCGCGCGTGACCAAACCGTACACCGAGGTGCAGTGGCAGGGTATCGAAGCGCTCGGTCAGCGTATCGACGCCGATCTGGTTGCCGGCGACGTGCGCCTGACGATGGGCGGCGAGCCGACCTTCATCTCGATCGA
>CAYUYI010000204.1:0-4582 GCA_964448995.1 uncultured Propionivibrio sp.
TGTCACGCAACTTCAGTGGAGCAAACAGGTGGGTCATGACGTCGGTACCTGAAATGGACACGGGAGTTTATCATTCCCCCGCCGGGCGTTCGTTTGGATGTCTTTGCCCGGCTACAATCGGGACAGCGCCCGTCGCTGTTGCTTCACTCATTTTTTCTCCCGGAGATTCACATGTCACTCATTCGCACGGTGCTGATCCTGTTGATTGGCCTCTGCCTGCATCTGCCCGCCTCGGCACAAACGAACCGTCTGGACGACATTCTCGCGCGCGGTGTATTGCGCGTCGGTACGACCGGCGATTACAAGCCGTTCAGTTATCGCCCGAATCCGTCGGCGGATTTCATCGGGCTTGATGTCGAACTGGCCGGGCAACTGGCCAAGACGCTGGGCGTCAAACTGGAACTGGTGCCGACGACCTGGCCAAGCCTGATGAAGGATCTCGGTGAGGACCGCTTCGATATCGCCATGGGTGGCGTCTCGATCAGCCTTGAACGGCAGAAGAAAGCGCAGTTCTCGATCCCGTACCTGCGCGACGGCAAGACGCCGATCACCCGTTGCGAGAACAAGGACCGCTTTCAGACGTTGGCGCAGATTGACCAGTCCGGTGTGCGCCTAATCGTCAACCCCGGTGGTACCAACGAGCGTTTTGCCCGGGCTCACGTCAAGCAGGCTTCAATTACTGTCTATCCGGATAATGTAACAATTTTCGATCAGATCGTCGCCGGCAAGGCGGACCTGATGATTACCGACGCCATCGAAACGCGTCTGCAGCAGAAACTCAAACCGGCACTGTGCGCGTTGCATCCGGAAGCACCGTTCGATTTTTCCGAGAAAGCCTATTTGCTGCCGCGCGACTACCTGTGGAAAACCTTCGTTGATCAATGGCTGCATCAGACAATCGCCAGCGGGGCTTTCGCGCCACTGCTCGAAAAGTGGCTGTCGCATCCCTGGCCGTAACTCAACGGCCGCCGTCGCCGACCAGCGTATAGGGAGCCCAGAACATCGGGTGGGCATAGCTGTAGTCGTTGCCGGCGGCCTGCGTCATCAATGCCAGTGACGACTGTTGCAGCGCTCGCGCCCGCGACAGGCTGGCATCGCTCGCCTGGCGACGGAACGCTTCGGTGGTCAGCAGTCGCGCCGATGCCGTTTCGACCGCCCAGTGGGTGACCAGCAGCGAGCGCGCGCCGGCGTAGAAAAAAGCCCGCCCCAGGCCGGACACTGATTCACTGGACTGGCTGCCGGCTGCCGCCGTATTGCATGCCGACAGAACGACCCAGTCGGCACGTAGTTTGAGACCGAGGATTTCCTCCATCGTCAGCATGCCGTCCTCGCCGTCTCCCGTGATTTCCGGATTGGAAAGCGCGAGTGCCGGTTGGTACAGTCCTGGCAGTTCACCACCCATCAATCCGTGTGTCGCGAACATCACGACACGATAGCTGGATAGATCAGTCTTCTTCACCAGTGCTTCGCTGGCACGGCGGCGTAGGAAGACGTCTCGTTCCGTGTCGGCAGCCAGCACGCTGGCAACTTCTTCGATTTCCTGCGCGGTGTCCGGCAGTTGCGGCAACAGCGCGAAGTCAACGGGCTTGCCGAGATCGCTTGACGGGGTAGCCATCGCCGGCGTGGCGTGAGAGCCAGCCGTGACCAGATTGCGCCATGTGTGTCCCCGCGTCGGCGGGGAGCGGGTATCGCCGGTTGCGGCGATGAATATCGGGTCGCCGAAGCCGATGAAAGGGCGTTGGGCGCGTCGGACCGTATCCTGTGTTCGCAGCGCCGGCAGCGCCACCACGGCCGGCAGTTGCGAGATCGCCATTCGTTTGATCAGCCACGGCGCTTCAGCCATCTCGGCGTAAGGGAGGCGCGCAGCGGAGGCTTTCCACGGCTGCGTCAACAAGACGCCGAAAGGCAGTTGGCCGAGCCGCCCATGCGGCACGACGATCAGTTCCCGCGCCTCCCGCCAGCCGTTCTCGACCGGAGTCAGCAACTTTGCATACAGTTCGTGGGCCACATCAAAGTCATATTTTGGCAAACGCCCTGCTGCTTCGGCATTCGGGTCAAGCGCCTTGCGCAGCGTTGCCACTTTCACGTCCAGTTGTTCGCTGCTCAACGGCACGATGGCGAAGTGCGCCTCGCCGCGGGCCGGTACGGCCCAGACCAGCGTCCGTTCGCGCCCCGAGTAGATCGAAATCAGGGCTTCGTCCGGGTGAAGCAATTTCTGTACGGCGGCGATGCTTACCGGTTTGGGTGTCAGCAACCCCGCATAGTCCGGAAAGCGTTGTTCAATTTCAGCCAGAATTGCGGTCTGATCACCACGCAGGCGTGCCAGCACGGCGCGCATTTCGGCAACAACCGTGTCCTGCTCTGCCACCCGCCCTCGTGCCAACAGATTGCCGATGGATTCGGCCAGCGAGGCGATTTCGCGTTGCAGGTCCTGTTCGCGTCGAGCCAGCGCCGCCAGCGCCGGGTCGCCGATGCTGGCGCGTGACGCAGAAATCGACAGCGCCCGCTGTACGGTACTGCCGCGCGCCAGATCCGCCAGCCGGAAGGCTTCGTCCCGCGCCTGAACGGCATCGTTGCCGTTGCCAGCCGCCAGATCGGACAGCAGCGTCAGGTACCCGTCCAGTATCCAGTTGAGGCGGGCGGTGCGCATGACGCCGGCTTCGCTGGATGAGCGCTCTCCGTTGGCCAGCTCAAGGTAACGGGGAATGGCGCGGCGCAATGCCTGCAAGGCCGCGTCGTTCTGTCCGTTTGCCGCCAGTGCCAAACCATGGAAGGCATCGGCTTCCCAGCGGAACAGCGAGTTCTCGTCCTGGGTATTGCGTCGGCGCATGACAATGCTCTCCAGCATTGCCAGTGCGTCCGCTGTCTGGCCCAGGCGCTGCAAGGTATAGGCGTATTCGATCGATCCTGGGAAGACTCGTCCGCGAGCTTTGCCGGCCCCGACGAGCGCGGCCTCGCGTTGCCGATGCCATTCCAGCGCCTGCGGCCAATGTCCGAGCAGCATCTCGACGCGGGCCAGCTGAAAACGCAGATCGGCGGCACGCAAAGAGGCTTCTGCGGAATCGCTGTTCTGCAACGAGGCCAGTCCGTCGCTGAAGATTTGTCGCGCCAGTTCGGTTTTTCCCTGTTCGAGGGCTAGGCGCCCGATGCTTTGCTTGACGCGGACATGAATTGCCGGCCGTTTCTTGATTTCCATGGTGCGGTCGGCCATGACGCGCAGCTGGTCTGCGGTGATGCCTGCCGCTGCGAGTTGCCCGGTCCGGATCTGGATATCCATCAGGTCGCGCACGCATTCCATGCTTCGGGCGCTGCCTTCCAGATCGGGGTTGTCGCGCACTGACGCATTTGCCGAAGAAATGCAGGCTTTCAGCGATTCCTCTGCTTCCACGAGATGTCCCTGACGTTGCGCGACTGTGGCCTTGGCCGTTGCCAGGCCGGCTTGCCACCAGGCACCGCGCATCGCCCAGCGCTTGCTGGCGCGGAGCTGGTTCGTGGTGTCTTCGAGCCGGCTCAATGTCGCCTTCGCCCGCTCCATCCGGTGCAACGAGGCGTTCATGGTCACCAGACTGGTCAGGATGTGGTGTGCCTGTGCCGGACCGCCGGCGACTTTCAATTGCTGTTCGCCAACCTCGACAGCCCGCGCGATCAGTCCCCGGTCACCATAATTTTGCCGCAGGCGCTCGTAGACCGGAAACGCGTGTCGACTCGCAGGACCGACCAGGCGGATCGTCTCTTCGAGCAACTCGCGTTCTTGTTCGGCATCGCCGGCTTCGCGCGCTTGTTCTGCCTTGAGGAAGATCTCTCGCACCCGTTCCGGAGGGGGGTCTACAGAGTCCGGGTTCTGCGCCTGTGCGGTAAATGATGCCGCCAGGAGCCATATCAGCCAGCGGCAGTTCCGGCGCACGGTGTGCCGATCAAGGTTCATGCGTATCGCCTTTTCCCTTCCGAGGAGTCCGCCCTGCCCGGAAAACAAGGAGCGCGAGCGCTGCTGACAAGAACGCCACGGTGATCGCCAGGCGTTTTCCTCGCCACAGGCTGGAGAACCACCGGTTCAGGTCATCCGCCAGTACGGCAGCCTTTCCGCCGAAACGTTCCAGTTCGTGCCGGTACATTTTGGAGTCGCCGGGATCGACGGCATGCACGCTGCCGTCGCCGAATTCGTAGATCAGTGCATGGCCCGTCTCATCAGCGGCAGCCAGGTAGACGACGAGTGCCCCCAGCCAACCGGCGACCAGGATGATTACGGCGATCAGCCGCAGGGGGTTGCCGGCAGAGGCGGTGCGTTTGCTCATGAGCGAGCGGACGGGGAGGGGTGGCCGCCACCGGACAGGCGCGGGATCGGTGTCGAGGCAGCACGAACGGTTTTCATGGGGTGGCCCCCGGCGACGATGACGCGTCGATGCTACTGGCCGCGTTTCGGCTTGGCAAGGATGGTGGCCGCTACGGGCCGCGTCCGTCCTTACAATTGGTTACGCAAACCACCAATTTCAGCTACAGACTTGCGGGCACCCCACCAATAGACTGCACTCGTTGCTTCAGCATCCCCTGCTGACAATGTTTGACCCTCCCTGACTCATCGCAA
>CAYUYI010000205.1:0-4579 GCA_964448995.1 uncultured Propionivibrio sp.
ATAGCCACCAGCATCACCTGGGAAAACTGTTCGACCAAGTCATTCAGCGGGTCCAGAATTTCGCCCGGCGCAAACGTCATCCCCATCCCCGCGGGAGCCGCTGAAATCTGAGTTCCCTGCACTACTGAGATAGCGCCATTGAGTAGTCGAGCACTCGCATAAGTCGCCGCCGCTCGTTTCAATCCAGCATCCAACTGCGCGTTGGCCGTCGTATCGAATGGCGACAGCCACGAACAGGCCACCATGATGGCCACCAGAGCCACGCCGAGAAACCGGAGCATCTGTTGATTTCTTGATGCAGTCATCTGACTACTCCACTTTAAAGTTGCTGGGATTATTGAGGCCACAGAAGGAGTTATGAGTAGAAAGCGTTACACCGAAGTGTAATCGCCCCACCCCCAGCAGACGCTTTTCCGCCATTCGGCTCGGCATCCGGCCTGCGAAGGCTACCGACGCTTCGCCCCATCGCGCCTGGACTGCCCCGCGCCTGCCCTTGCCCGGTTCGTCAGGGTGCGCGGTTCATTGTGCCCGTCCCGAGTGCGGTTGTACCCTGTTCCCGCGGGCTGGAAACTGGGCACCAGGTGCTTCTTGCCATTGCCGATCAGGTCGGCGCGGCCCATGTGCTTGAGCGCCTCGCGTAGCAGCGGCCAGTTTTCAGGATCGTGGTAGCGCAGGAAGGCCTTGTGGAGCCGGCGCTGGCGTGCGCCGCGCACAGTGCCGACGAGTGGTGAGCCGCGCGTGACTTTCTTCAAGGGATTGCGCTCGCTGTGGTACATCGCCGAGGCAATTGCCATCGGCGTTGGCAGGAAGGTCTGTACCTGATCGAGACGAAAATCATTGCGTTTGAGCCAGAGGGCCAAGTGGAGCATGTCCTCGTCACTCGTGCCCGGGTGCGCGGCAATGAAATACGGGATCAGATACTGTTCCTTGCCGGCTTCCTTCGAGAACTTGTCGAAGAGCAACTTGAACTTGTCGTAGGCACCGATACCCGGCTTCATCATGTGCGCGAGCGGCCCCGCCTCGGTATGCTCGGGTGCAATCTTGAGATAGCCGCCGACGTGGTGAGTCACCAGCTCCTTGATGTAGGCCGGCGAACGCACGGCCAGATCGTAGCGCAGGCCGGAACCGATGAGGATGCGCTTGACCCCTTTGATGGCGCGCGCCTTGCGGTAGAGCTCGATCAGCGGCGTGTGGTCGGTTCCCAGATTTTCACAGATATCCGGATACACACAGGAAAGCCGGCGGCAGGCCGATTGAATTCGATCATCATTGCAGGCCAGCCGGTACATGTTCGCTGTCGGCCCGCCCAAATCGGAGATCGTGCCGGTAAAGCCCGGCGTCTTGTCGCGAATATACTCAACCTCCTGCAGGATCGAATTCTCGGAACGATTCTGGATGACACGTCCCTCGTGTTCGGTGATCGAGCAGAAAGTACAGCCGCCAAAACATCCGCGCATGATGTTGATCGAGAAACGGATCATCTCGTAAGCGGGAATTTTTGCTTCACCATAAGCGGGGTGAGGCTTGCGCTGATAGGGCAGGCCATACACGGCATCCATTTCCTGCATCGTCAGCGGAATCGGCGGCGGATTGAGCCACACGTCGCGAGCCCCGTGCGCCTGCACCAACGCCCGGGCATTACCGGGATTCGATTCGAGGTGGAAGGTCCGCGACGCATGCGCGTACAACACCGGATCGTCCTTGACCTGTTCGTAGGAAGGCAAGCGGATTACGGTATGAGCGCGATCAACTCTGGGAGACTTCTCCGACCGTTCAAGATGGACGATCTGTGACGTAGCACCCGTCGCGCAAACGTTTTCGCCATACGGGTTGGGGTGGCGAACCAGGGGCCCCGGCGTGTCGACATGCGACGCGTCGAGCACGCTCCAGTCTGCCGCGGGCAACCAGCCGCACGGCACCATAAACGCCGTTCCGCGCAAGTCGCGGATGGTATCGATCGGTTCGCCGGCAGCCAATCGGTGCGCCAGCGCAACGATGGCACGCTCGGCATTGCCATAGATCAGCAGGTCGGCCTTGGAGTCGGGCAGGACCGAACGCCGCACCTTGTCCGACCAGTAATCGTAATGCGCGATGCGGCGCAGGCTGGCTTCGATCGAACCGATGACCACATTGGCCTCGGGATACGCTTCGCGACACCGCTGGGCATAAACCACCACGGCACGGTCGGGCCGTTTATCGGGCTGGCCGTTCGGCGTGTAGGCATCGTCGGAACGAATTTTTCGGTCGGAAGTGTAGCGATTGACCATCGAATCCATGTTCCCGGCAGACACACCGAAAAACAGATTGGGCTTGCCAAGCGCGCGGAAGGCCTCGGCAGAGTGCCAATCGGGCTGGGCGATGATGCCGACACGAAAGCCCTGCGCCTCCAGGAGCCGTCCGATCAACGCCATGCTGAAGCTTGGATGGTCGACGTAGGCGTCACCGGAAATGATCACGATGTCACAGGAATCCCAGCCGAGCGCCTCCATTTCGGAACGCGATGTCGGCAAGAACGGCGCGGTACCGAAGCGCTTCGCCCAATACTTGCGATAAGAAAAGAGCGGTTTGGGAGCTTCCATGGGACTGAACAGAGAAAACGGCAGATACCGGATTGTACCGGGGAAAGCCGGCTACATTCCGCTGTAGGCCGGACCGTCCCCTCCCTGCGGAGGGACCCAGTCGATATTCTGCGTCGGATCCTTGATGTCGCACGTTCGGCAATGCAGACAATTCTGCGCGTTGATTTTCAGTCGCGGCATTCCGCCATCATCACGCAAGATTTCATAAACCCCCGCCGGGCAGTAACGCTGCTCGGGGCCATCGTACCGGGCCAGATTCAGCGCAATCGGCACGTTTTCATCTTTGAGGCGCAGATGACATGGCTGGTTTTCTTCCTGGCGAATATTCGCCAGGAAGAGCGATGACGCGCGATCGAAGGTCAAGATGCCGTCCGGTCGGGCGTAAGCGATCGATTCACACTGCTCGGCCGCCTCCAGCTTCTTGGCGTCGGGCTGTGTCGCGGTCAATGTCCACGGCACGTGGCCACCGAATACTTTCTGCTCGATACCGAACATCAGGCCGCCGGACTTGAGCCCTCGATCCAGCCAAGGCTTGAAATTACGCGTGGCCCGCAATTCATCATGAAGCCAACTGCAAGCAAAGGCTTCCGGATAACTGCGCAACTCATCCCGGCATCGACCAGCCATCAACGCCTCACCGCATGCTTCCGCCGCCAGCCGACCGGATTTGATGGCACCGTGCGTGCCCTTGCCACGTGCAGCATTGAGAAAACCGGCTTCATCCCCGATCAGCGCCCCACCAGGAAACACCAGCCGCGGCATGGCTTGCAAGCCACCGGAAACCATCGTATTGGCGCCGAAGGCGATGCGACGGCCATCACGAAGGAATCGGCGGATTTCTGGATGCGTCTTGTAGCGCTGGAATTCCTCGAATGGCGAAAGATAGGGATTCCGATAGCCCAATCCGACCACGAAGCCAACGGCCACCCGATTGTTTTCCTGATGATAGAGAAAGCCGCCACCGTACGTATCGGGCGCGAGCGGCCAACCGACACTGTGCACGACAACTCCCGGGGCATGCCGTTCTGACGGGATTTCCCAGAGTTCCTTGAGGCCAAGGCCGTAGGTCTGTGGCGCACAACCATCGCGCAGACGATAGCGCGCCATCAATTGCTTGCCGAGATGGCCGCGACAGCCTTCGGCAAAAAACGTGTACTTGCCATGCAGTTCAATGCCCGGCTGAAAACTCGGGCCTTCCAGTCCGTCGCGCTCCCGCCCCATATCGCCGGTTGCGACGCCCCTGACGGCGCCGTTCTCGTCGAACAACACCTCGACCGCGGCAAACCCGGGAAAGATCTCGACGCCCAGCGATTCAGCCTGACACGCCAGCCAACGACACACATTGCCGAGCGAAACGACATAATTCCCGTCGTGCCGAAAGCATTTGGGCAACAATACGTTCGGAATGCAACGACCACGCCGCTCGCTCAACCAGAGGAAGCGGTCATCCGAAACCTCGACCGTAATCGGTGCCCCGAGCACCTTCCAGTCCGGCAGAAGTTCGTCGAGCGCCCGAGGATCGATCACGGCACCGGACAGAATGTGACCGCCGATCTCGGCAGCCTTTTCGAGCAGGCACACGCTGATCTCTGCACCGTTGGCCACTGCCAGCTGCTTAAGGCGAATCGCTGCCGCCAGTCCGGCGGGCCCGCCACCGACGATGACCACGTCGAACTTGATGGATTCTCGCTCCATGACTCTTCCGGAAAATACTGCAGCAGGCGGCAATTCTATCCCAGCACACGCACCAGCTCGGGCACGGCATCAAACAGATCGGCCACCAACCCATAGTCAGCGATCTTGAAAATCGGCGCTTCGGGATCTTTGTTAATGGCAACGATCACCTTCGAATCCTTCATGCCCGCGAGATGCTGGATCGCGCCCGATATCCCGACCGCGATATACAGATCGGGGGCGACGATTTTCCCGGTCTGCCCGACCTGAAGATCGTTGGCCGCGTAGCCGGCACTGACAGCACCGTAACTCGCGCCGATCGCCGC
>CAYUYI010000206.1:0-4577 GCA_964448995.1 uncultured Propionivibrio sp.
ATCGCCGGGATCATGCCGTGCTCATCCCATTTGAGCGCATCGAGCCAAGGCAAAGCGGTGTCGAGGTCACTCACAAACGCACCTCGATGCCTTGATCACGCATGAATTCTTTGGCCTGCCGCACCGTGTACTCACCGAAGTGGAAGATACTGGCGGCCAGTACCGCGTCGGCGCCGCCAAGCGAGACACCGTCAGCAAGGTGTTGCAAATTGCCGACACCACCGCTGGCAATCACCGGAATATCGACGGCATCGGCCACCGCCCGTGTCAGGGGCAGGTCAAAGCCATTCTTCGTGCCGTCGCGATCCATGCTGGTCAGCAGAATTTCGCCCGCACCGAGTTCCTGCGCCTTGCGCGCCCAAGCGACAGCATCAATACCGGTACGGTTGCGCCCGCCGTGCGTAAACACCTCCCAGCGATCCGGACCGACCTGCTTGGCATCGATGGCGACGACGATGCACTGATTGCCGACCTTGGCCGACGCTTCCGCAACCAGATCAGGGTTATTGATCGCCGCCGTATTCATGCTGACCTTGTCGGCGCCGGCATTGAGCAGGCGGCGTACGTCGGCCACGCTGCGCACACCGCCACCGACGGTCAGCGGGATGAACACCTGCGAAGCGCAGGCCTCGACGATGTGCAGGATGATGTCACGCTGATCCGAGGATGCGGTGATGTCGAGAAAGGTCACCTCATCGGCGCCCTGTTCGTCGTAACGGCGGGCGATCTCGACCGGATCCCCGGCATCGCGCAACTCGACGAAATTGGTGCCTTTGACGACCCGCCCGGCGGTGACGTCAAGGCACGGAATGATGCGTTTGGCCAAACCCAAGGTAATACCGTACTTTCTCCCTTGCGGGAATCAGAAAAATCAGGACTCCGACAAGCGATCGGCCTCGGCTTGTGCCGCGGCAAAATCGAGCGTGCCATCGTAAATCGCGCGACCGGCGATCGTGGCGAAGATGCCTTCGCTCTCGACCTCGCACAGCTTGCGGATGTCATCGAGGCTGGAAAACCCGCCGCTGGCAATGACTGGCACACGCAACGACTGCGCGAGCTTGACCGTTGCATCGATATTGATGCCGGTCAGCATGCCGTCGCGGCCGATGTCGGTGTAGATGATACCTTCGACGCCATAGTCTTCGCACTTCTTGGCGAGGTCAATGACATCGTGCCCCGTCAGCTTCGACCAGCCGTCAACGGCAACCTTGCCATCTTTGGCATCGAGCCCGACGATGATCTGGCCGGGAAAAGCACTGCAGGCATCATGCAGAAAACCGGGATTCTTGACGGCGGCTGTGCCGATAATGACATAGCTGATTCCGTTATCAAGGATGCGTTCGATCGTATCGAGGTCGCGGATGCCGCCACCAAGCTGGATCGGAATCTCGTCGCCCAACGCCTCGACGATCTCCTTGATCGCGCGTTCGTTCTTCTGCTTGCCGGCAAAGGCGCCATTCAGGTCGACCACGTGCAGGCGACGCGCCCCTTGTTCGAGCCAATGAGCGGCCTGTTCGCCAGGCGACGTGGAAAAAACCGTCGCATCGTCCATGAGCCCTTGCTTGAGACGGACGCACTGCCCGTCCTTCAGGTCAATCGCGGGAATGATCAGCATGTTCTAAAACGAGTGGTTGAGAAAAAGGAAAAAGAGGAGCGTCAGCGTGAAATCACGGCTTCCATTGAATGAAATTGGCCAGCAAGGCCAAGCCGGCTTGAGCGCTCTTCTCCGGGTGGCATTGGATGGCGAAGATATTATCCCGCGCCACCGCGCTGGTAAAGGGGATGCCGTAACCGGTTTGCCCCGTAACGCAAGTTCGGTCCGCCGGATCGACGAAATAGCTATGCACAAAATAGAACCGTGCCCCATCATCAATGCCGCGCCAGAGTGGATGCGATTTGACTTGCTGCACCTCGTTCCAGCCCATGTGCGGCACTTTCAGCTTGTCGCCCGACAAGGTCCGCATCTCTTTGGCAGGAAAGCGCCGGACCGGACCGGCAAAGACGCCCAGCCCATCCACATCCCCTTCTTCGCTGTGCTCGAAAAGCATCTGCTGGCCAATGCAGATCCCGAGAAACGGTTTGCTTCGCGCGGCCTCGATGACCGCGGCGCGCAAGCCGCGCGCATCAAGTTCGCGCATGCAGTCGGGCATGGCGCCTTGCCCGGGGAAAACCACACGGTCGGCCGCCGTCACGACGGCAGGCTCCGCCGTCACGACAACATCCTGGCCGCCTGAGACCTTGACCAAGGCCTGCCAGACCGAACGCAGGTTACCCATGCCGTAATCGACAACGGCAACGGTACCGGAAGCCATCAGAGCGCCCCTTTGGTTGACGGGATGCTGTTTGCCGTACGCGCATCGGCTTCGACCGCCATGCGCAGCGCACGGCCAAACGCCTTGAAAATTGTCTCCGCCTGATGGTGGGCATTGTCGCCACGGAGCGTGTCGATGTGCACCGTCATCAGGGCGTGATTGACAAATCCCTGGAAGAATTCACGGCACAGGTCAACATCGAAGGAACCGATCAGCGCACGCGAGAATTTCACGTCGAACACCAGCCCGGGACGGCCGGATAGATCGATTACCACTCTCGACAGCGCTTCATCAAGCGGCACATAGGCCTGCCCGTACCGGCAGACGCCCTTCTTGTCGCCCAATGCCTGCGCCATTGCCTGCCCCAGCGCGATACCGATGTCTTCGACGGTGTGGTGCGCGTCAATATGCAGATCACCCTTCGCCTCGATTTCCAGATCGATCTGGCCATGACGCGCCACCTGATCAAGCATGTGATCGAGGAAAGGCACGCCGGTTGCCAGACGGGACTGGCCGGTTCCATCGAGATCCAGACGGACTTTTATCTGGGTTTCCAGTGTATTCCTGCTGATTTCGGCTTGCCGCATGCGCACCTCAACGCCAATGTTGCACGGGAACAAACGGCCGCCCCTCGCTGCCACAGGGACACGTCCGCATCAATCCATCGAATCCGCATGATACCATTTCAGGCTTCTGCTGCATTCGACCACGCCTAATACACAAGCGCCATGAGCCAATTCTGGAGTCCACTCGTCCACCGTCTGACGCCCTATGTTCCGGGTGAGCAGCCCAAGCTGCCCGACCTCGTCAAGCTCAACACCAACGAAAACCCGTATCCGCCCTCGCCGCAAGTTCTGGCCGCGATGCAGGCCGAACTGGGTAACGATGCCGCCTGCCTACGCCTTTATCCCGACCCCAGTGCCGACCAACTCAAAGCGGCCATCGCCGAGCATTTCGCCACCTTCGGAATCACACCGGCTCATGTTTTTGTCGGCAATGGCTCTGACGAAGTGCTGGCACATGCTTTCATGGGTCTGCTCAAGCACGACAAACCCCTGTTGATGCCGGACATCACCTATAGCTTCTATCCGGTCTATTGCGGTCTCTATGAAATTGAACACGTCAGCATCCCGCTCGGCGAACATTTTGAAATCCGCGTGGAGGATTATCGCCAGGAAAACGGCGGTATCATTGTGGCCAATCCAAACGCACCGACCGGACATCTGCTCCCGCTGGACGAAATCGAGCAACTGGCTGCAATGCACCCCAATTCACCGGTCGTGATCGACGAAGCCTACATCGACTTCGGCGGCGAGACTGCCGTTGCCCTGATCCAGCGCCATCCCAACCTGCTCGTCATCCGTACGCTGTCGAAGTCGCATTCACTGGCCGGTTTGCGCGTCGGTTACGCGATCGGAAAGCCCCCGCTGATCGAGGCGCTTGAACGGATCAAGAACAGCTTCAATTCCTACCCGCTCGACCGCCTGGCGATTGCCGGAGCCACGGCTGCCATGCAGGACAAGGCACACTTGGAAACAACCCGCCAGGCGGTCATGAAAAGCCGCGCCTGGCTCGTCAGCGAACTGGCACTACTCGGTTTTGACGTGCTGCCCTCCGCCGCCAATTTTATTTTCGCTCGCCACCCCGAACACGACGCAGCCCAACTCGCAGGGGCCCTGCGCACGCGCAACGTTATCGTCCGGCACTTCAAGCTCCCGCGGATCGACCAGCATCTGCGCATCAGCATCGGTACCGACGCCCAGTGTCAGGCGTTGATCAACGCGCTGAAAGCCATTCTCTTTTAAGCCACAACCACTCGTAGTCCTCCAAAATCATGAACGAAGCCATTCACTACGTTGACGAAGCTCTCCGCTCACGTCACTCCATTCGCCGCTTTCTGCCGACCCCGGTTCCCAAGGCCATGGTTCGCGAACTGCTCGAACTCGCCGCCTGCGCCCCGTCGGGCACCAATATCCAACCGTGGCGTGTTTATGCGCTCAGTGGCAAGGACAAGGAAGCACTCTCACAGGCCATTCTCGCCAAGCATGAAAAAGGCGAATCGGATGGCGAGCAGGCGGGACTCGAGTATTACCCGAAGGAATGGGTCGAACCCTGGCTGTCGCGGCGCCGCAAGTGCGGTCTCGGTCTGTACAGCCTGCTCGGCATCGAAAAGGGGGACGCGGCACGCATGAAAGCGCAAGGCGGTCGAAATTTCATCTTCTTCGACGCGCCGGTGGGTCTGATCTTCACCTTCGACAACCGCCT